>JAIRXT010000259.1 GCA_031268125.1 Treponema sp.
TTACGGGGAACGGGCGGACCGGGTCCTGGTAAAAGACGGCAAAGCCGCCGGGGTCGCCGTAAAAGGTGAATGTATCCCTGCCGATGCGGTAATCGTTACCGCCGACACCCTGGCGGCGGTGGATAAGCTCTTTGACCAGCCCCTCCGCGAAAACTGGATCCTCAAGATGCGCAGGAACACCATCCCCCTGGTAAGCGCCTTTGTCTGCATGGGCGTTAAGGCCGATCTTTCGGCATGGCAGGAGAACGTCCTTTTCCCCCTGAAAAAACCCCGTGAGTGCGGCGGCATCCGGTTCACCGACGCAGGTTTTTACAACTACGCCGCCTATCCCGGCTATGCCCCCCCGGGCTGCACCGCCCTGACCACGATCCTTCAGGGGGACACCTACGATTACTGGCAGGCTGCCAAGGCCCATGGCCTCTACGAACAGCGCAAGGAAGAACTCTTTGAAACGATCCGCGAGTGTTTTGAAGAACAACTTCCGCTCATAAAAGGCAAAGTCGAGGTATGGGACGTAGCGACGCCCCTGACCTATGAACGTTACTGCGGGTCATACCACGGATCGTGGATGACCATAACTCCTCCGGGTTCACAGCGGGGCTCTTACCCCTGCCGGCTGCGGGGCGTTAAAAATTTGTACTTCGCCGGCCACCGCATGACGCCCCCCGGGGGAATGCCGGTCGCCGTTTCCTCGGGGCGCAGCGCCGTACAGTATCTCTGCCGGGACTTCGGCACGGTCTTCGGATAAGCCCCCCTGTGAAGCGCAGCAAGCGGGGCTCAGCCTATATCCATCCGTTCCTGGGGGGAGACAATCTCCGTAACCCGGACGCCGAAGTTTTCATCAATGACCACCACCTCGCCCTTGGCGATCAGTTTATGGTTGACCAGAATATCCACCGGCTCACCGGCAAGTTTATCCAGTTCGATAATGGTCCCCTCCCCCATTCCCAGAATCTCCTTGATGGATTTGCGGGTGCGCCCCAGTTCCACGGTCATCTCCATGAAGACATCCATGATCAGGCCGATATTGCCCGTTTCCTGGGAACCGGTATGGGGTATTAGGCTGGGGAACTGGACCGGCTGCACATTGGCGGTCTGTCCTATCATGCCGGACATTCCGCCCGCGCTTCCCATGCCGGAAGAAGAAGGTGCGGAAGCCCGGCCGGACGCTGCGGGAGGGGCCAGGGACCGGGCAATATCCCCCGCCACGGAAGGGCCAAAGACCTCCCAAAACTGATGAGTCTGCCCGTCGCCAATGTCCATTTGATAGGCGGCGCAAAAGAAGCTGCCCGCCGGCAGGGCGGCCACCGCCTTGGGCACGTTACTGGCCTCCGGGGGCATGTTCGCGATGGACTTGTTCCCGGTCTT
Organism: Treponema sp.; assembly: GCA_031268125.1. GTDB lineage: Bacteria > Spirochaetota > Spirochaetia > Treponematales > Breznakiellaceae > JAISFT01. The sequence continues at coordinate 1,369 of JAIRXT010000259.1, forward strand.
CCCGGAAAGGGCGGTTATTTGGGAGCCGACAACGGTCCCCACCGCCTCCCCGATAACCGACAGGGCCATCTCGTCCAGCTCGATGTTTTCCTCTTTGTTCATGAGCCCGGCAATACTCTTGGCCGTAGCTTCGCCCATAAGGTACAGGTGTTCTCCGGGGAAGCCGGAACTAAAATCTACCTTAACTACCGTTACCGTATCGGGAAGTTTATCAAGGAGGGCGTCCCGGTTCACAAAGCTTCCCTGGGGACCGGAAATCACCACCTTGGAATTGGTCATCATGGAAAGGTTGGAAGACTGGGCTTCTACCGTAGAGGAAAGAAAGTCCTGTATAGCCTTGCAATCCGCATCGGACCCGCCCGGAGAGGACCCTGAGTCCGATGAATCTACCCCCGCCAGCAGGGCGTCAATTTCGGCCTGGGAAAGAGCGCCGTCGCTCATAGTGTATCCTCCCCTTCAGTCAATTCCTCAAATTCATCCTGGTCAAAATTCGCAAGTCTTCTGGAGATCTGTACCGCCATCTTCCTGCCGATAACCCCGGGACGGCAGAGGAATTTTTTCTTATGGCCTATGTTTACCGAATAGGGATCTTCGGTCCGGGTATTGTAGAGCCGAATCACGTCCCCCACCCGGAGGGCAAGCACGTCCCGCACGGGTACGTCGATCTTGCCGATCTCCGCCACTACATCCACATCGACCGTAGCCAGCTTTTCCTTGAGCACATTGAGGTTTTCCGTAGTGGCCCCCCTGCGTACCGAAGAATACCAAAACTGGGCGGAAAGCTTGCCGATGATGGGCTCAATGGTTAGGTAGGGGATGCAGAAATTCATCATCCCCTCCACGTCCCCCACTTTGGTTTCCAGAGTTACCAGGACCACCATTTCCGTAGGAGGTACGATCTGGGCAAACTGGGGGTTCGTGTCGATCTGGCCCAGCCGGGGCCGCAGGTCTATCACCGTAGACCAGGCCTCCCGCATGTTCCCCAGGATACGGACAATAATCCCTTCCATGACGGACTGTTCAATGTCGGTAAGTTCATGCTGGGACTTGGTCCCCTCCCCCACGCCGCCGAAAAGCCGGTCGATGATGGAAAACGTAATGGCCGGGTCCACTTCCAGGATGGCGTTCCCCTTGAGGGGATCCATGTTGATGATCGCCAGCGTCGTAGGGGTGGGGATAGAACGGATAAATTCTTCGTAGGTAAGCTGATCGACCGATGCGACGTGAACGTGGATCATGCTGCGCAGCAAGGCGGAAAGGCTGGTTGTGGTAAGGCGGGCAAAGGTCTCGTGCATAATCTGGACGGTGCGGATCTGTTCCTTGGAAAATTTATCCGGCCGCTTAAAATCGTAAATTTTGATCTTCCGGGTATCCGCGGTGGGGGTAAAATCCCCCGGATCCGTATCCCCGGCGTTAATCGCGGTGAGAAGCTGGTCTATTTCGTCCTGGGAAAGAACTTCGGTCATGTCATCTTCCAGTCAAAAGAATAGCGGTTCCCGGGCCCGGCATTACGGAACCGCCTGGAGATCAAAGATTTTCGTCCAAGATCCGGTTTTTTACTCTGTTTCGGTGAAAGAATACCCTTTTTTCTGTTCCAATGCAACCATTACCGCCTTTGCCGGGTTAGGGCATTTCCATGACATCCAGTTTGAGGAACAGGATGTTACGGACTCTGGCGGTATCCAGAAGCCGGGTATTAAGAATCTCCCGGATCTCGTTTTTCAGGCGCAGCTCATTTTCCGGGCTCAGGTCTGCGGCGTACTTACCGCTGAAATACTGGCGCACAAAATCCCGTAGATCGTACTGCCGGGCCGTCAGTTCCGTGGCCGCAGCGTTGTTGTTCAAATCGTACTGGAGGATCATATCCACCGTTACGTTGGTTACCACCCTGTCCCTGGTACGGGTGGTTATCTGTCCGATCAGGGTGTAGTTGGCATATTCCGGCCGCTTGCCCACATAGGGAGAACTGGGGTCCGCCACCGCCGTCTGGGCCTTGCCCCCCCCCTTGTTCATGATCGAGAAGGTGATCACCGCCACCGTAACGATGAAGATCAGGGCCCCTAGTCCTATGGCAACAAATTTAAGCAGATTGGGAAGTAATGCCCCTACACGGGAGGCTTTCTTGGGGGCGGCCGCTCCTTCCGCACCGCCTTCTTCTTCAAGATCAAGATTATCGCCTGCGTCACCCATTCAAACAGCTCCTACAAATGACCGTCGTCCAAGATAATAATGTCCACCCGCCGGTTATAAGCCCGGCCTTCCGGGGTATCGTTGCGGGATACCGGCATGGTATCCGCAAAACCCGCCACCTGAAAACGCTTTTCGTCAATATTTATATCGGTAAGGTAATGCAGAACACTTATAGAACGGGCGGTAGAAAGATCCCAATTATCTTTCCAGGGGCCGCTGGGGTCAGTGGTCTCGTTGTCGGTATGCCCTTCGATTCTTAGTTTATAATTCCGCAGATCATCGCTGCCCAGCAGCGCCCCCAGGCGCAGGAGAACATCCCGGGTCTCTTCAACGTTGATCCGGGCGCTGGCGGGCAGAAAAAACGCGTCCGATGCCAGGGTGATCACCAAACCCCGTTCATCATGGGTTACGGTTACCTTGTTGGACCGGATCTCCGGGTCAAAAAGGCTTACCGCCTTCCGCAGGGCAGTCCCCAGGGAACGGCCTCTTTCCATGGAAGGCAGGGACATGACGGTGTTTCCCAGGTCCGCGTTCCTGCCGGCGCTTAGGGTATTGCCCCCCGCCAGGGATCCCAGGCCCCCGGTCGCCATAGAAGCGGAAATTTGCTGCATCTGGGCGGAACTTCCCTCATCAGGGTTAAACATAACGACAAAGAAACAGAGCATAAGCGTAACCATGTCCGAATAGGTAGTAAGCCACTCCTGCCCGGTAGGGCCTCCGCCGCTTTCTCTTTTTTTTCTTGCCATATATCCCCCAGTTTAGTCCTTCATAACCTCAGCTTCAACGGCCTTGCGGTCCTTGGGGCTAAGGTAGGCCAGGAGTTTCATTGCCAAAATCCGGGTATTGTCCCCGGCCTGGATGGAAAGGACCCCTTCAATCACCATTTCCCGGGCCGTGCTTTCCTTGGCGTCGTGCAGCCTCAGCTTGGCAGCGAAGGGCATCATCAAAAGGTTTGCCACCATAGAACCGTAGAGGGTGGTAATCAGGGCCAGGGCCATGTTGGTACCGATGGATGACTTGTCTTCGAGGTTCTGGAGCATCCCGATAAGGCCGATTACCGTACCCAGCATCCCCAGCCCCGGCGCCAGGGCCCCCCACTGGTTGACTATGGTGATTTTATCCCCGTGGCGGCCCTGCATCTGGCTGAGTTCCAGTTCCAGGAGGTCCCGGATGATGGCGGCATCAGTGCCGTCCACCACGAGGCGCAGGCCCTTTTTCATGAATTCATCGTCCAGGTCTTCAAGTTCATCTTCCAGGGCAAGGAGTCCTTCCCGGCGGGCCTTTTCTGAAAAGGCCATGAGCTTGGTGATGATCCCCTGCTCATTGAAGACCGGTACCTTGAAGGTTCTGCCAAGGAGGCTCCAGATCCCCAGACCGTCCGAAAGGGAGCTGGACATAATCAGGGCGAAGTAGGAACCCAGAACTACCATGAGAAAGGAGGGCAGGTCCGCGATAGAGGAGAGCGGCATACCGCCCACCAGGACGGAGAACACCACCATGCCGAAGGCGCCGAAAACGCCTACAAAAGTCGCTATGTCCATGAAACCTACTCCTCACCCATGCTGGGGAAGATTCTGCGGCGGTAATCTTCGATTCGCCGGAGCAGTTCCTGAACAGGCTCCCGGACGATGAGTTTCTTCCCCGTCAACATAACCAGGGTGGTGTCGGGGTGGATCTCGACGGATTCGATCTGATGGGGATTAAGATAGTATTCCACACCATCCAGCCTGGTTACTTTAATCATATTCTATCACTCGCGGTCTTTACCGTCCCTTGTATACTACCGTTTCAGGGTTAAAAGTTCCTGGAGCAGCTGGTCCGCCGTCTGGATGGTCCGGGAGTTGGCCTGGAAGCCCCGCTGGGTAACGATCATATCGGTAAACTGCTCCGCCATATCCACGTTGGACATTTCCAGGGCCCCGGAAACGATCTTTCCCTTGCCGGCAACGCCCGAAGGCCCGATATTGGCGGTCCCGGAGTTGTTGGACGCTACGAAGTTGCTGTCCCCGGCCTTTTCAAGGCCCCCCTGGTTGGGAAAACTGGCCAGGGCCACCTGCGCCAGCGTCCGGGTGTTTCCGTTGGAAAAGACCCCGGTGATTATCCCGCTCTGGTCTATCTTAAAGCTATCCAGGTACCCCATCGTGTAACCGTCCTGGATTACCGCCTTGGTGGAACTGGTCATCGAATACTGGGTAATGGAGTTGGTAAGCTCCCCCACGGCCCCCAGGTCCAGGGTAAACTGCTGCCGCACCGGAGCGCCGTCCTCCCCGGGGGTAGCCTCCAGCACGTCGAAGGCGACGTTCATCAGCACCTGGCCGGCCGGGCCGGAGACGTTTCCCGCCGCGTCTTCCGCGGAAAGCAGGGTCCCGTCGTTGGAAAAGTTCAGCGTAAAAACCGGGGGGTCCCCGGGAACCGGGGCCGCATCTCCCAGGCCCGCCGCCGTATTCGTGGGGTCCGCCCCTTCCGGGTCCACCACCACCGCGGCGTTCCAGGAGTTGTTCTGTCCCGGAACCCGGCTAAATTCCACCTGGAGGATATGCTCCTTACCAAAGGAATCGTAGATATTGATCGCCGTTTTCCAGGTACTCCGGTTGATCTGGGCCTCCGTGGGGTTCTCCGGGAGTTCGGGGATCCGTTTGTCCAGGTTACAGGCAAAATTTACCGAGGTAGTAGCCCGGGCGGAATCCTTACCCCCCACGGGGATGATAAGGTTCTCCACTTGGCGGGATATGTCGAGAAGGGTTTCCCCCGCGGCCTCCCGGGCCATCCAGCCCTGGACCCTCATACCGTTGGCGGGGTTCACCATAAGGCCGTCCTCGTCAACACTAAAGGCCCCCGCCCGGGTGTACATGGTCTTGTCCCCGTCCTGTAAGACGAAGAAACCGGTGCCGGAGATCGCCAAGTCCGTCCCCACCCCTGTGGTCTGGAGGCTTCCCTGGATGTGGATCGTGTCTATTGAAGCGACGGACATGCCCAGGCCCACTTCTTTGGGGTTTACCCCGCCCAGATCCTCGGTGGGGTGGGCAGCGCCCTGGAGCTGCTGGTACAGAATATCCTGAAAATTCACCCGGTTCCGCTTAAAGCCGGTAGTGTTGATATTGGCAATGTTGTTACCAATCACATCCATTCTGGTCTGATGATTCTGAAGTCCGGATACGCCGGAAAACAATGACCGCATCATAGCGCTTACTCCTCAAAAACGCGGGACACTTGGGTCCAGTCGTAGTAGGTTCCGTTGACCAAAACCTGGGGATTGGTTCCCCGGCTAACCGCCCGGACAACACCCTGGACAACCTGTGCATCTTCATTTTCCCGTCCGGCAACGTTCAGTTCCACCGAACGGCCCAGAGCGGAGGCAGCCTCCGTATTGGTCAGCATCTCCGTAAGCCGGGCAAAATCCCCGGCCATGCCGGTCATCTGTTCCAGCGTGGAAAACTGGGCCATCTGTGCGATAAATTCCTTGTCTTCCATTGGGGAGGTGGGGTCCTGATAGGAAAGCTGGGTGATAAGGATCTTAAGAAAATCGTCCCGCCCCAGGTTCTGCTGGGGGGTTTTCCCCTGATTTATCCTGCTGTTGTGATCGTGGACAAACTGTTCAAGGTTGACCTTTTCACCCGCGCTTAAAACCGACTGTATTGCCATGAATCTGCTCCTTTTTATATCAGCATGTTGACTGAAATGTGCCTATTCCCTGGCAATAAACTCCCTTCAGAATCCCCTGAAAGGGCCGCATCCGTCCATTCCCATATCTCATCGTAGCGGGAAGCCGCTTGTTCCGCGGCAAAGCGGGGAGAATAGAAGGGGCCTTCCCCAGCCCCGCCCTCTCCTGAACCACGGCCGTCCTGGGACAGAGAGGCCCCCAGTTCGGCGCTTTCGTAGCCGGAATCCCGGAAAGCCTGTTCCAGGGAGGCAATTTCCCGCTCAAACGCCTTCAGAGCTTCATCGCTTTCCACGATGATATGCCCCACAATTTTGTTTTCGGTTAATTCCAGGCGTATCTTTACAGTTCCCAGGGACTCAGGCTTCAGGGAAAGCCGGATAAGCCCTTCCCCCCCGTCCCGAAGTATCACCTGGGCGCGGCGCACAATATCGCCGTTCAGATTCTGCCGAAGTTCCCGGGCCAGGGATTCCTCGAAACCTCCGGTTTCCCCGGCCTCCCCTCCCCCGCCGTTTCCGGCCGTCTTTTCCGTAACGCCGTCAAGTTCCAAATTTGCGAACAGGGTGTTCCGGGACTGCGGGAGTTCCGTTTCGGAAGAAGCGGAAACCGGAGCGCCCCGTTCCGGGGTTTCGGTCCGGTAATCCCGAAGTTCCAGCGTAAAGCGCTTCCGTCCGGCCCGGCTCCCGGCTTTTTCCGTCTTTTCCGGCCCTTCCTCCCGGATCCGGGGGGACGTTTCCCGGCTTCCGGTAAGGTCCTGAAGGCCCCGGATGACGGCGGGGGAACGGGACGGGGCCTCCGGTTCCGGCCTGCTCTGGGGGGCCACGGCGGCGAAGCCTTCCGGCGGAAAAGGCGGAGCTTCCCCACCGGAAGGCTGCCCGGCGGACTGTTCAAGGGCGGCCGTTTCCTGACCTGCCTTCCCGGCGGAAATCTTCTCCGCCGTTTCAGGACCAGTTTCCTGCCCGGCGTTCTCCGCTCCGGCATGTGCCGGAACGCCGCCGTGAGAACCGCCGCGGGGGCGTTCCCGGCGTTCCTCACCGGGCTCTCCGGTTTTTTCGGCGGCCTCGGCAATTCCGGCGGCTTCAAGAACCTCGGCGGTCCGGGGAATTTCGGCAGCCCCGGCAGCTTCAAGAATTTCGGCAGTCCGGGGGACCGCATCAGGGCCTTCGTGTACGATTACGGGACCTTCCTCTGCGGGGCCTTCACCCTCAACCCGCAAAGCCCCGTCAACGCGGGAAACCTCCGGGGCTTTCCCCTGCGGACCGGCCCACAGGGAAAGGATCGCCGGTTCGCCGTCTTCACCGGGGGCATCCTCCGGCAAAACCGGGGCCT
>JAIRXT010000279.1 GCA_031268125.1 Treponema sp.
TGGAGGGGTGGCGGTGGAAAGAATCTGGGGTGGGGGCCCCGGATTTTTCCAGCCGACAGGACCCCCGGTGAATTTTTTACGGCTCTTTTCGGATTTGGAATTTTGAATTTGGAATTGCCGACCGGCAGGCCAATCTCTTTCATTTACGCTTCCCATTTGCTATATTCACCTTAATGAAAGTATATAGCCGCCGGCAACTGGTATTTTTTTCGGTACTGTCCGGCCTTATCGTGCTGATGCTTGCCTTGGGGCTGGGACTGGTCCGCCTGCCCGGCGTCCCCGCGGCAGAGGCCGGGGCCGCGGCGGCCGGAGAAATCGTGCGGCAGGGAAGCGAAGAGCCGGTCCTGCGCCAGTCCCCCCAGTCCCTGCGCCCGGCCAACGCGTTGAACACCGCGGACCTTGTCCCCTACACCGAAGATGAGCGGGAAAATATCTCGATCTACGAGCAGTACAACGCCGCGGTGGTAAACGTTACTACCGAAGTAGTGGCGATCAACTGGTTCCTGGAGCCGGTACCCCAGGACGGGGGTTCCGGGTCCGGGTCGATTATCGACACCAGGGGCTATGTGCTTACCAACAACCATGTTATCGAAAACGCCTACCGGGTCTACATCAACCTGGCCGACGGGAGCCAGTTTGAGGGTAAGGTCGTGGGTACGGACAGCGAAAACGACATTGCGGTTCTTAAATTTGATCCCCCCCAGGGGCAGGAACTGCGGACCATACCCTTTGGCAGCTCCGATAACCTGAGGGTCGGGCAGAAGGTGCTTGCCATTGGGAACCCCTTTGCCTTTGAGCGGACCCTGACGGTGGGCATTGTCTCGGGCCTGGGGCGGCCCATCCAGACCTCCCAGCAGAATATTATCCGGGACATGATCCAGACCGACGCCTCGATAAACCCCGGCAATTCCGGCGGGCCCCTGCTGGATACCCAGGGCAGGATGATTGGAATCAACACGATGATCTACTCCCCCTCCGGGGGTTCGGTGGGGATCGGCTTTGCCATCCCGGTAAACACCGCCAAGCGGGTGGTGGCGGAAATTCTGCAGTACGGCAAGGTGCGCCGGGGCAGGCTCGACGCCACGGTGGTACAGCTTTTCCCGGACCTGGTCCGCTATGCCCAGCTTCCGGTGAATCAGGGCCTCCTGGTTTCCCGGACCCGGCGTTCGGGGCTGGCGGAACGGGCGGGGCTGCGCCAGGGGACCGAGGCGGTCCGCTACCGTTCCACGGTTATCTACCTGGGGGGGGACATTATTACCGCGGTGGACGGGGAGAAAACCGACACCTATGCGGACCTTTTTAGCGCCCTGGAAGACAACAAGCCTGGGGAACAGGTAAAGGTGGAAATTATCCGGGGCGGCCGGCCCCTTACGCTGGATATTACCCTGGTGGATCGGGAAGAACTAAGTAATTAGCATCCCCCACCGCCGCCCGGGAGGGGAAGGTCAGGGAAGGGAATGTGGCTATCCGCCCGCTTTGGCGGTAACTGTACCATGCGCTCCCGGTAAAGATTAAATGATCCAGAAAGTGCAGCCCCAGAAGTTCGGCCGCGGCCATAAGCCGGACGGTGATGTCATCGTCTTCCGGGGAGGGCTTAAGCTGTCCCGAAGGATGATTATGGGCGACGATTACCGCCGCCGCCCGGTCGATGATAGGGTCCGCAAAGACCTCCCGGGGATGCACGATGGTGCGGTTCACCAGGCCGATGCTGACGATGCGCAGGGCCAGAACCTCGTGGGCGCCGTTAAGGGAAAGGCAGAGAAACCGCTCCTGTTTGCGATCCGCGTGGTGCCGCAGGAGTTCGTAGATGTCCTGGGGCTGGCGTATGCGGGTCCCTGCGGCCCCCCAGCGGCGGCGCCCGAACTCCAGCATAGCCGCTACGGCGCAGGCCTTGCCGGTCCCCATGCCGCCCAGGGCGGAAAGATCCTCGACGGGGGGGATGTCTTTATACCGGTCCAGAAGTTCCAGCAATTCCGCCGCAAGCATCGTAACGTTCTTTCCCCGAATCCCCGTATTCAAGAGGATCGCCAAAAGTTCACGGTCCGACAGTGATGCGGGACCGCCCCGGAGAAGCCGCTCCCGGGGGCGGCCGGAGTTGGGACCGGCCGTACCGGGATCGATGTAATCAGGATAGGTGATGTCTTTCATAAGTCTCCCTGTATATATAGAGGGGCGGCCGTGCACGGCGCTTTATTTTTTGCGAAAAAATCCGCCGCCTTGCGCGGTGTTTTTGCCCCCGGCAGGAAAGCCAGGAACATGCTCCCGGCATACATTTTTGTTATTGCCATAGTTTTGAAACAAGCTCTACCGATAATGAGAAAATATGACGGTAACGCTATTGCCCGCCCCGAAGGGGGCCCTGAAAATCCTGAAAACCTTGAAAATATTGAAGGCCCCGGGAGCCCTGTTCGCCGGGGCCCTGGCGGGGATCTGCCTGTTTTCTTCCTGCGCCGGTATGAGCTACAGCCGGGCCGGGGAAATTCCCGAATTGCCCCAAGCCGTACCGGAACGCGGGATGCCGGTAATTACGGAGCGGGCCGTCCCCGAATCCCCCCCGGAACAGCCGGAGACCCCAATCCGGCCGATCCCGGCGATACCCTTCCGCATCCTGGGGGCCGGGCTGGTGGCGCCGGAGGCCCTGTCGGGGTTCCTCCTCTCCGTCAACCCCGGCGCGGGGGAGAATTTCAGCGCGGAACTGGCCAATTTTTACGCGGAAGAAGCGGATATTGAGGGGGTGAACCACGACGTGGCCTTTGCCCAGATGTGTCTTGAGACGGGATTCCTCCGCTACGGGAACCTGGTAACCGCGGACATGAACAACTTCTGCGGCCTGGGGGCGATTGGGGAAGAACAGCGGGGGGAGCGCTTCGACGAACCCCGCATCGGGGTCCGGGCCCATATCCAGCATCTTAAAGCCTACGCCACGGAGGAGCCCCCGCGGCAGGACCTGGTAGACCCCCGGTACCGCTGGGTCCGCTACGGGTCGGCCCCCACAATCTACGGCCTGGCGGGAACCTGGGCCGCGGACAGGGAATACGCGGAAAAAATCAAAGACGTTTTAGAGATGCTCTACACGTTTGTGTACACAGGGCGGCTTTGGTAACCGGACGGGGCTTTAACCCGCGTTGAAGGCGACCATTCCTTCGCTCTGGGCGGCACAGAGTTCCCCGGCCGCGTTCACGTCCATGTGCCGGTGGAGGCTCAATATGAACGAAAATTCATAAAATCCCCCCAGGTCCGCCTTAAAATTGGTTTCCCAAAAGTTGTTCATGACCCACGCGTAGAGGGGGGACCGGTTCAGTTCCCAGTCAATATCCTTTGACAGATCAACGGGGCGGGCCTCCAGGGATCCCAGGCATACCAGGGGGCTGTCCTTGAGCGAGAGGATCAGGCTCCGCTGAACTCCGTCAAAGACAATCCCGCTTTGAAGCAGATAAAACGACTGGTTGGTCCCCGGAAGCTGGTCGATTCCCGGCCGGATCATGGCGCCGGTTTTTTCAAAATACCGGATTTCCTCCTCACCGGTGGTAAAGGGCAGGGAGACATACAGATTCTCCGGGTCCCATTCGCTGGTTTTGTGAATCCGCACCTTCACCTCAATAAGGGGGATGCGCCGGTAGACCTTCAGAAAAACCCGGTAAAAACGGGTCCCCTCCAGGGCATAATCCAGCTCACAGCCGGTAAACAGCGGCCCGGATTCGGTAATTTTTATGTCCGTCAGGACGGAAGCGGAACGCCGGGTGGCCGGGGATTTGCGGTTCCTCCCCATCCTCCGCCGCTCCTCGCAGGGGCTGGTTTTAACCGGGGTAATCTCGTAGATGCCGGAAAAGGCCGTGTACGGGGCGGCGGGGTCTATCAAGCTGCGATTGGTATGCCTGTCGATAATATCAGCCAGCCCGTTTTTCTGATCGAAGGACAGAATAAAATCGGCGGTTTCGATCCTTTCGTAATCGGCCCGGCTTTGACCCGGCCAGAGTATGTCCGCCACCCCTTCGGCCCCAATCAGGGCGTTGCTCTGGGGCCGTTCCCGGGGCAGCAGCTTCATGACAAGGGTCAATTCCTCCCCGGCCTCCAGGGCGGGCAGAACTTCAATCTCCCAGGCCCGGGCGGTTTTTTTTATCTGGGCGTCGAATTTCCGGCTTCCCGCCTCGTCGGTAATCTCGAACCGTTTATCCGCGTCAAAACGGACCCCTTCAACGTACTCCCAGAATTCAAGATACAGACGTACCGGCAGGATAAGCGGATAGCCGTGGGGGTTGACGACATGCCAGCGTTGTTTCTTGCCCTGGCGAATCGAACATTCCCCCCGCCGGGCCAGATGTGCGTCCAGCGCCCGGGAAATTTTGGTATATGCGTCGACGGCATAGCCCGTTTTCCGCAGGTCCAAGGTCCCCACCAGGGTTTCCCAGGGTTCCGACACGGAAGACGAATAACCCCAGGTATGTTCGGCGTACAGCATCAGGCTGTCCCGGGCCTCCTCCACCTCGTCCGCCGGGGGACCGTCCAGTTTGGTATAAAGACTTAACTTGCGCTGGGCCTCACGGAAGTGTTTTACTGCGGCAGGGGTGGAACCTACACCATCGGCCCACCAGTCGTTCCAGTCGCCCCGGTAAACCGGAATGTCACGGTTCAGGGCTTCCAGTTCCCCAAAAAATTCCTCCAGCGTAACCATTTTTACCGTAAGCTGCCCCCCGAAAATTTCAGCCGCCTTTGCCGCCCGGCCGGGGATAAGACCGGACGGAGGAGCGTTGTCCGTCAGGGTTCCGGAAAGCATGACGGGCACAAAGGGCAGATCGTAATCCTTTTCCTCCAGGCTGCGCAGATAGCGTTCCAGACGGTACGCCAAAAGCCGGATTTCATTTTTCCCGGTAGCGGCGGCGTCATACGAAAGCCCCCGCTGCAAGGAAGCGGCAAATTCGTCTGCCAGGGTGTACTGGCAAACCGCATTGGGGGCAAAGCCCAGTTCATTGCCAAAGTGGTAGTGGTCCCCGTTCCACACCAGGACCTTCTTCCCCGAAGGCCCCTCCCAGTAAAAGGGAATCTGTTTCTTCCGCAGCGGGAACATGCCGTGGTGGGAATGGAGGCAGGAATACAGACAGGTAATGCCGGCATCATACAACGCGTCGGCATAGCCCCAGGAAAAACCGTTGATGTCGGCGCTCATGCCGCAACGAAGCGGAAGGCCCCGGTCATCGGCATAACGGCGGGCTTGCAGCAGACGGGACCGCAGAGTTGGAGCGTCAATCAGTTCGGTCATGTTGGCGTAATTCCCCGACAGGCCGATTTCACCGCTTTTCACATAGGCTTCGAATTTCTGCTGTAGTTCCGGCCCGGTATGGGCATAAAAATTCTTTACCTGCCAGAAATTCTCGCACTGCCAGACAAAACCCCGGTATTCGGGATGCTGGCCGCTGTGAAAATCGTCAAGGATTTGGACGGCCTGGGCAATAAAATCCACATGACAGCGCTCTATTTTTTCCTGACGATCCGTGTAGCCAATGTCGGTATGGGAATGGTGGATTACATAAACCGTCCAATGCCGCGTAAACATACACCCGCTCCGTAAAACCGTTGTAGATTAGG
>JAIRXT010000112.1 GCA_031268125.1 Treponema sp.
GTGGAAGTGTTACACCCGATCCCATTCCGAACTCGGAAGTTAAGCCTTCTAACGCCGATGATACTGCCCCTCTAAAGGGTGGGAAAGTAGGAAGCCGCCAAGCTTTTTTTATGCCCCAACCCGCAGCATGCCCACCCCGTGCTTCCGCAGAAGGCGCGCAAAGAATCGCAAAGGGCCGGATTCGCCTTTTCTGCCGGGCGGCCTATCGTATTTAAATTGTACCAGGCTGGTATAACGGCGCAGCCGGTTGTTTTACCGAAAGCAGAAAGATGAAAAGCGCTGCGCAGTCTTCACCGCGCAAGGGATTGAAGCGGAAAGCCCGGTCCGGCCCAAAAGGCCGGATGCGCCCAAAATCCGCTTAATATTGTAAGCGCCTAGTTTTTGAGCTGTTCCAGGATAAAGAGTTCGGAAAAGAAGTCTCCGTGGCGCAGGGCGGTATTGCATTCCAGGAGAAGTCCTGCCTGCATGAGTTCATCCCCGCCGCGGATGCCGCGGTTAAGACGCCGGTCTTCCTCCTCAAAATCGCCCCCGTCCCAGACATCGACACGGTACTGCGCCGCAGGGTCAAGGCCCGCCAGCTTAAGCCGGAAGGGCCGCCGGTTTGGGTTGGTGAGAAGCTTGTAGACGCCGACGATTGCTTCACTGCCCAGGACCGTCATCCAGGCGGCATAGCGGGCTTCTTGCGGATAGGGGCCGTTGATACCGGTCCGGCCGGGCAGGGAACTTAAAAGACGGTAGAAGCGGCCCTGCTGGAAACAGCGCCGGTGGGCCTTGTAAAATTCGATCTGACGTTTGACGGCCCCTTCTTCTTCGGTACTGAATTGTGCGGGATCAAGTTCGTAGCCCAGGCAGCCGAAAAAGGCGGTCATTCCCCGGAACGAGAGGGGGGAAAGTCTGCCGGTCTGGTGGTTGGGGACTGCGGAAACATGGGCGCCCATAGAGCTTAGGGGGTACACCAAGCTTGCCCCTTCCTGTATGGCAAGCCGTTCCAGGCCGTCCGTATCATCGCTGAGCCAGCCCTGGGGGGCGAAACCGAGGATACCCGGATCGAAGCGGGCGCCCCCGCTGGAACAGGATTCAAAAAGGATGTCCGGGAAGGCCCCGGTAAGCCGGCCGTACAGATCGTAGAGCCCCAGCACATAGCGGTGAAAGAATTCTCCCTGCCGTTCCGGCGGCAGACCAAGGCCGAAGGGCTCGGTGATATAGCGGTTCATGTCCCACTTGATATAGGAAATAGGGGCCCCGCCGATGATGCCGGAAAGTACGCTGAACAGATGGTCTACGATTTCCGGCCGCCCCATGTCAAGGACGTACTGGTTACGCTGTTCGGTTCTGAACCGTCCTGGTATGTGGACGGCCCAGTCAGGGTGGGCCCGGAAAAGATCGCTGTCGGGGTTCACCATTTCGGGCTCTATCCACAGGCCGAATTTGATCCCCTGGGCGCAGACCTTTTCCGCCAGAGCTTTGACGCCCTGGGGGAGCTTGACGGGGTGGGGATACCAGTCCCCCAGGCTTGAGCGGTCGTCATCCCGCCGGCCGAACCATCCATCGTCCAGGACAAAGAGTTCTGCCCCCAGGTTCCGGGCTTTTTGCGCCATTTCCAGTATTTTTGCCTCGGTAAAGTTGAAATAGGTGCCTTCCCAGTTGTTGAGCAGTACCGGCCGTTCCCGGTCCCGCCAGGGGCCCCGGGCAAGGCGGCGGCGGTACAATTCGTGGTATTGCCGGGAAAGGCCGTTGAGCCCCTGCCGGGACCAGGCCAGTACCGCTTCCGGGGTGTCAAAAGAAGCCCCCGGTTTCAGTTCCCAGCAGAAGGTATCGTTATTTATTCCGGCCCGCAGCCGGGCAATGTCCGACTGGTCAACTTCGATATCGGCCTTAAAATTCCCCGAATACACAAGGCTTAGGCCCAGGGCTTCTCCCTCGTGTTCCCCGGTCATGGGCCGCCGGAGTATGAGGGCCGGATTTGTCTGGGCCCCCGACACCCCCCGGCGGGAGGCGATGCCCTGGAAGCCAACCCGCAGGGGCGCATCGTTCAGTTCGAATTCCCGGGCCCAGGCGCCGGTAAGGGTGATAAGGTTCCACCGGGAATCGGGGAGATCCAGGGAAAGGCTCATGGTGTTTTCAAGATAGACCGTATCTGTTCCGCCGTTAATGACGCATGTGTGCCGGGCCAGGCAGTTGTAATCCCGGAAAACGGTGTAGTAAAGCCGGAACCGCAGGCCCGAAGGCCCGTCTTCAAGATCCACTTCCAGGGTTTCCGCCTCGGCATCATCTTCGCAGTAGGTGGCCGGAAGGCCGGGGATGGCTTTTTTGCCCCCGTAGATACGATGACCCTTATAACAGGGTTCCGCAAGGCCGGCGCCGGAATGTGCGAAACGCAGGTCGAAGGCGCTTTGCCTGAAATCCCCGTTCCCGCCGCCGGGATACTCAAAGCGGGTGGGGGTCTGGATATTGTTGGAAAACCCCCCAAACGGAATGTCCAGCAGGGGATAGGCCGCTTCCCGCAGCCGGGCCCCCAGGTAAACGTGTCCCATGCAGCCGTTTTCCAGAATCCGCATGATATAACTGAAATTCCCGTTCCTTAGATGGAACTGCCCGGTGCTTTTGTCAAAGGTAATCGGCATAGTATTCTCCGCCGCCATCATAACACGGGGAGGTTTTTTGGAGGAGTCTCTGGTTCGCGGGAATCAGCAATTCTCATTTTAACCATTCTAAAACGAAAAGGCGCCGGTTTTCCTGTCCAAACTTGATCCGCAACATCCCTGCCCTGCATCTTGTCCGGGTCAAATTTAGCCGGCTTTGGCAGGGCGTCTTTTCTCCCCCCTAAAAAAACTAACATTGCTTAAAAGGGGGTTAATCAAGGTAAAAAATGGTCAAAGTTGGCGGTAATTCCGGGTAATACCCGCGGGAACGTCGTCATTTGACCATTTTTTTGTTGGACAAGGGGTCTTTTTCGCTGAAAGTAAAATTGCCGAAGTACCCCAACGCCGCCGCATCCCAAGATGCGGTGCGTTTAGCGCTTACCGGGAACTTTTTAGCGGAATACCCAGCCCCTCCAGGGCCCTTTGCAGGGGGGCCAGGTTCGCCGGTTCCAGGCTGCCCAGGGGGAGCCGGGCCGGTCCGCCGGGGAGGCCCGCTAAATTCATGGCCGCCTTGATGGGCACGGGGTTGGTCTCGATAAAGGCCGCCTTGACCAGGGGGAGGAGTTCGTA
>JAIRXT010000151.1 GCA_031268125.1 Treponema sp.
GCGAAGCGCAACAAACTGCTATGGTACTAACGAATGATTCGGAAGGCTGCTTTAGATGAGGTGTCCCCATTGCGGGAATTTTGATGACAAGGTTGTTGAATCCCGTACTTTAGCCAACGGAGAAGCGATTCGCCGGCGGCGTGAGTGTAATAGCTGCGGTTACCGCTTTACCAGTTACGAGCGCATTGAAGACAAACAGTTCATGGTCATCAAGCGGGACGGCCGCAGGGAGCCTTTTGACCGGCGGAAGATTGAGCGCGGGGTGGAACGGGCCTTGGAAAAGCGGCCCATATCCCCCATGATGATCGAAAGTTTGGTCAACCAGATCGAAGATCAGGCGGCAATTTTGGGCAGAGTGAACCACGAGATCGGCACGCCGGACATTGGGGATCTGGTGTTGAAAAAACTGGGGGCTTTGGACAGGGTGGCCTATATCCGCTTCGCCTCCGTGTACCAGCATTTCGAGAACCTGGACGAATTCGTCCGGGAAATACAAAAAATAGGGGAGCATACGTGATAAAACAGGTAGTTAAACGCTCAGGGGCCCTTGAAGCCTACGACCGTTTCAAAATATTCAGCGCCGTAAGCCGGGCCTTTGACGCGGTGGGAAAGACGGCCGCGGGAGGAACCACCGCCCTTTCCCCGGAGGAACAGGACGAGCGGGTAGAGGCCGTAACAAAACAGGTGGAAAGCCTGGCGGAAGATATGATGAGAGGCCGCCATCCCTCCTCTATTCCCGCTATCGAGGAAATTCAGGACCTGGTGGAAACCGCCCTTATCGAAAAGCAGGAAACCGCGGTAGCCAAATCCTATATCCTCTACCGGGCCCGGCACGAGGCCAGACGGGACCTGAAAAAACTGATGCTGGACATCGATTCCACAATGGACGGCTACCTCCGGCAGTCCGACTGGCGGGTCAATGAAAACGCCAACGTGAACTACTCGCTGGGGGGGCTTATCCTCCACAATTCGGGGACCATCACCGCCAACTACTGGCTCAAGAATATCTATCTCCCGGAGATTGCCGATGCCCACAGGGACGCGGATTTTCATATCCACGACCTTTCCATGTTTTCAGGCTACTGCGCCGGCTGGTCCCTGCGCCAGCTTATCTCCGAAGGGCTGGGGGGGGTGGCGGACAAGATCACCAGCAAGCCCGCAAAGCACCTTTCCACCCTGATGCAGCAGGCGGTGAATTTTCAGGGCTGCCTGCAGAACGAATGGGCCGGGGCCCAGGCCTTTAGTTCCTTCGACACCTATATCGCCCCCTTTGTAAAGGCCGACAAGATGAGCGACAAGGAGGTAAAGCAGTGCCTCCAGAGCTTTGTCTTTGGGGTGAATACCCCCAGCCGCTGGGGCAGCCAGGCGCCCTTTACCAACATCACCCTGGACTGGGTCTGCCCTGCGGATCTTAAAGATCGAAAAGCCGTAACCGGGGGGCAGGAAACGGAATTCAGCTACGGCGACTGCCAGGCGGAAATGGACCGGGTAAACCGTATCTTCATCGAGTTGATGCTGGAGGGGGATGCCAACGGCCGGGGTTTCCAGTACCCCATCCCCACGTACAACATAACCAGGGATTTTGACTGGGACAGCGATAACGCGGGGCTCCTCTTCGAGATGACCGCCCGCTACGGCACCCCCTATTTCCAGAATTTTATCAACTCCGATCTGAATCCCGAGGACGTCAGGTCCATGTGCTGCCGCCTGCAGTTGGACAAGCGGGAACTGCGGAAACGGGGGGGCGGCCTCTTCGGCTCCGACGAGCTTACCGGTTCCGTGGGGGTAGTAACCGTCAACCTTCCCCGGATCGCCTATCTGGCAAAAGACCGGGGGGATTTCTACCGCCGCCTTGAAAGACTCATGAACCTGGCGAAGGAAAGCCTTATCATCAAGCGCAAAACCATTACAAAACTGCTGGATGCGGGGCTTTTCCCCTATACCCGGCGCTATTTGAAGAATTTCAACAGCCATTTCAACACGATCGGCTTAGTGGGAATGAACGAGGCCCTGCAGAATTTCCTGGGGAAGAACGTGAGCATCGCAACGCCCCAGGGCCGGTCCTTTGCCCTGGAGGTTCTGGGTTTTATGCGGGAGAAGCTTGCGGATTTCCAGGAGGAAACGGGGGAACTCTTTAACCTGGAGGCCACTCCCGCGGAATCAACCTCCTACCGTCTGGCAAAACACGACAAGGCCCGCTATCCGGACATTATCACCGCGGGGACAACGGAGCCCTACTACACCAATTCCACCCAGCTCCCGGTGATGGAGACTGAAGACGTCTTCGACGCGCTGGACCAGCAGGAGGCCCTGCAAGCTGCCTACACCGGGGGCACGGTGTTTCATGTTTTCCTGGGGGAAGCCATCGAGGACCGGCGGAGCTGCCGGAATCTGGTGCGGACCATTGCCCAAAATTACCGGATTCCCTATTACACCATCTCCCCCACCTTTTCGGTATGTCCGGTCCACGGCTACCTGCGGGGGGAACACTTCCACTGCCCCAAATGCCGGGAAGAACAGGAGGCGGAATTGCAGAATGAAATTAACGCCCTGGAACAGGAGCGGGAATATATTCTAAGGTCATAAAGACCAACGTTGAAACGACTCCGGGGGCGGGGAATACCGCCCTGCGGGAACAATATTTTTAAACGAGGAGCACAGTAACATGAGAACCCTTGAACAAGTAGAAAAGGATCTAACCCAGGCCAAAGACGCCCTTTCATCGGTAGAAGGCACGCCCGCGGAGGTATACAGCCGTATCGTCGGGTATTACCGCTCGGTACGGAACTGGAACCGGGGTAAGCGGGAAGAATACGGCGAGCGGCGGCTCTACGATCTTTCCCGGCCGGAACATTCCGGGCGGAATCCGGCGGAAGCAACGGCGGCCGGCGGGGAACCGGCGGCAGTTACCGTCCCGGCTGCCGGCGCCGGGGGGACCAAAGTCCTCCTGTTCTGGCGCCAGTCCTGTCCTGCCTGCCCATCCGCAAAGGAAGCGGCGGGCCGGCTGGGAATTCCGGTAGACCTGGTAAACGCCGATACGGAGGCGGGATTTGCAGAAGCCCGGGAGCGGAACGTGCTTGCCACCCCCACGGCCATTTTCCTTTCGCCGTCGGGTACGGAGATCGGCAGGGCCCGGGATTCCCGGTCCATCGCCGCCTTCGGCAAAACCGTGGTGTAGGGAAAGGCCTTATGGTAAGGCTGCGTAAAACCAGCCTGGTTGATTACCCCGGCGGGATCGCATCGGTGCTCTTCCTGCCCGGCTGCAACCTTCGCTGCCCCTGGTGCCAAAACCGGGAACTGGTTCTGCAATCCGTACCGGAGGCCTTCATTCCCCTGGAAGAAGCTCTCGCTCTGATACGGAAACGCCGGAATCTGCTGGACGGGGTAGTTGTTTCCGGGGGAGAACCAAGCATATACCCCGCGCTGGGGGATCTGATCGCCGAACTACACGGCACCGGGCTTCCGGTAAAGCTTGATACCAACGGTATGAATCCCCGGGTGTTAAAAAAAATCTGCGGAGAAAAAAATTCCCGGCCCGATTATATCGCCCTGGACCTGAAACTGGCCCCCGGCCGCTACCGGGAGTTGCTGCCTTCCGCCGGCCCGGAGGAGAAAACCGGGCCGGCCTCTTTTGATCCCGCCGCCGCCCTTACCGAAAGCGCCGCGCTGGTCCGTGCTTCGGGAATTCCCCACGAGTACCGCAGCCTGGCCCTGCCGGGCGGATACTTCGGCGCCGGGGACGTTGAAGCCCTCTCCCCCCTGGCCGACGGCGGCCCCTGGTATTTCCGCCCTTTTTCACCGGGAAACTGCCTGGACCCCGCCTGGAATTCCCTCCCCCCCACAGGGGAAAAGGAAACGGCGGCGCTGGCGGAAACGGCGAAACCCCGCCTGCCGCAGACCTAGCGGCCGTACATAAAAAACGGCCGCCGGGACAGCAATTTCAAATTCAAAAAAAATAGCAGTTCAACCTAAAAATGGTCAAAGGTACGGGCTTGTTATGCAGCATAAAACCGTACCGGCAGCCGTTTGACCATTTTTTTACCTTGAAAACCCCTTGATAAGCCGGCAATTTTCAGTTTGGGAAGAGATGAAAAGGCGCCCTGCCCAAAGCCGGGCGGGGTGTCAGGGGGAAAAACGAGGGGAAGGGGTCCCTGTTTTTCCCCCTGACAGGACCCCAAGGAAATTTTACCGGCGCCTTTTCGTTTTGGAATGGTTAAAATGAGAATTGCCGGGAGGCGACCCATTGCCCAAGGGACGATCTTTTGGGAAAATAGGCTTTAGTTATGCAAAATTCCCGCGCCGCAAGAGATGTCCCTATGGATCCTCATTACCTGCCCTACCCTTCCGGAAGGCAGGTTATCTACGGCCGCCGGGGCCTGGTTGCCGCATCCCAGCCCCTGGCGGCCCAGGCGGGGCTCGATATCCTTAAACGGGGGGGCAATGCGTTTGACGCCGCAGTGGCCTGTGCGGCGGCCATGACGGTGCTGGAACCCTGTAGTAACGGCCTGGGCGGGGATGCCTTTGCGATTCTCTGGCCGGCGAAGGAGGCCGTGTTGAGGGGGCTCAATTCCTCCGGCCCCGCCCCGGCCTTGATGAGCGGGGAAAATATCCGGGCCGGGGGTTATACCGCCATGCCCCGCCTGGGTCCCGCCTCCATCACCGTGCCGGGGATCCCCGCGGCCTGGGCGGCCGTCTCTTCACGCTACGGACGCATCCCCCTGGACGAAACCCTGGAGGCAGCGGCGGTACTGGCGGAGGAAGGCTACCCTGCCTCCCCCCTCACCGCCCGGGGCTGGAAGCAGAGCCTGGAAAATTACCTGCAAGAGCGGCAGATTGCCGGCGGAAAGGGGGGCATCAAAGAGGGGCCGGAAGTCTTTGACGGCTGGTTCCGGGTCTTTGCATCTGCCGGGGCCCCCGCCGCCGGGGACCTGGTCCGCCTGCCTGCCCTGGCGAAGACAATCCGGGAAATCGGCCGCACGGGGGCGGAATCCTATTACCGGGGAGAGATCGCCGCCGGCATCGACGCCTATATGAGGCGGATCGGCGGCTTTTTAAGGGCGGAGGATCTGGCGGCTTTCTCCCCCGAATGGGTGGAACCCCTCGGCGTCAACTACCGGGGTTACGACATCTGGGAAATTCCCCCCAACGGCCAGGGCATGACCGCCCTCATGGCCCTCAACATCCTTGAAAATTTCGACTTCCCCCAGGGGAAGGATCATCCCGGTACGATCCACAAACAGATAGAATCCCTAAAACTCGCCTTTGCCGATGCCCACGCCCATATCACCGATCCCCGGGTAACGCCGGTCGATACGGCGGCCCTCCTCTCCAAGGACTACGCGGAAAAACGGAGCGCCCTGATCGGGGAGGAGGCCGGAGAACCGGTCTGCGGAAAACCGGAGGCCTCCGGGACGGTGTACCTCTGCGCCGTTGACGGGGAAGGAAACATGGCCTCCTATATCCAGAGCAACTACATGGGCTTCGGTTCCGGCGTAGTCCTCCCGGAATGGGGAATCGCCTTCCAGAACCGGGGATTCGGCTTTACCCTGGATAAAGGCAGCGTTAAGTACGTCCTCCCCGGCAAGCGACCCTTCCACACCATCATCCCCGGCTTCATCACCAGGAACGGGGAAGCCCTGGGGCCCTTCGGCATCATGGGGGGAGCCATGCAGCCCCAGGCCCATTTGCAGGTATTGAGCGGCCTTATCGACTTCAGCCTGAACCCCCAGGCCGCCCTGGACGCCCCCCGCTGGCAGTGGACGGAGGGAAAGAAGGTCCTCCTGGAACAGGGATTCCCCCGCCATATCGCCGCTGCCCTGAACCGCCGGGGCCACCAGGTGTCCTTCGAACTTAACGAAGGGAGCTTCGGCCGGGGCCAGATTATCCTCCGGGCCCCCCAGGGCGGCTATATTGCCGGTACCGAACCCCGGGCCGATGGTTACATAGCGGTATGGTAGCTCTATCAAAACCGGCGGGGGCCGGGAGAAGACGGCGCGGGGGATTGTCCAAAGCGGCGGTTCCGGGTATAATCCAAAAAGTATATTTTGTATCTCAAGGTGAAAAGATATTCAAGCCATGAGTTCGGAAGATACGGTTGGGGAACTTATCCAAAAGGCTTATAACAAGCTGGACGCCGCCGATGCGGAGGGCGCCCTGAAGCTTCTTGAAGAAGCTTTGCGGATAGATTTTGACCATCCGGAGGTAAAAGACGGTCTAAAATGCCTCACCTGGTGGATTGAGCATATCAAAAGGGCCGATGATTTTCGGGAAGCCTACGATAAGGGTGTTTTCATTCTATCCCAATGGAAGCCCTATTACAGCTTTCTGGATCGTTTTGACCGGCATTTTGATTCCTGCCAATTTGTCATCCGGCGCTATGTCTTTTCCGCCGCCCTGAGATATTTTTCCGGTGCGCTGGAGGACGGGACAAACGAGCACGATCCCTATCTGCTCCTCCTTGTGGGCCGCTGTTACAAGGGGGCCGGGAACTACGGGGAGTCTTTGAGATATCTGGAGCAGGCCGCCCGGTTTAAGCGGGACGATGCGGAGACTCTTTCGGAACTGGCAGATGTAAACGCCCTGCTGGCGGAAAACCGGGCCGCCAAGGCGCTGTTCCGGGAGGCTTTTTTTGTCGATCCCCAGAAAATCGACCTGCGATCCATGGAATCGGAGCTGATTATCCGCCTGCGGGACCGGGTATTGAGCATGGGCTATGCCGGGCCCGAACTGGCGGAGTGGATCCCCGTATACGGGAACCTGTTCAGGGTGTTTTCGGTTAAAAGGGAATTAAAGCAATCGGAGTTAAGCAGGCTTAAACAGTCGGTATTCGCCCTGGAAAACGAGATAGGACATGCCGGCGGCGAGCAGAGCCGTCTGCTGAAGCCCCGGCTGATCAACCGTTATTTCTGGCTGATCGATCATTATGAAAATACCCGTGACGATCCGGGGGTAGTAGAGGATACGATGAGGAAGATCAAAATCATCGATACAACAATTTACGATTGGTATATAAGATAAGCCTTAGGGGCAAAGAGGAGTTTGGAAATGTCCGATGCTGAAGATGTTGTGGTAGAACTGCCTGCGCTGCTTAAAAATATGCAGGAAATGCTGAACGAGGAAAAATGGACCAGGGCAACGTTAAGCAACTATTCCGCCGCCCAGTTCAAGGAATTGGACGCGGTCTTAAAGGAATGCCAGGAAGCTCATCTGTATGAAGAACTAAAGACCCTGTGCGACGAACACCTTGTTCATACCAAAAACAGTATTATTGCGCTGTATATTTCCGGGATGATCGCCCTTTCCCGGCAGATTATCGACGACTCCGCAATTGTCAACCTGGTAAATATTTTTGTTGATAACCACAAGTGGGCCATTGTCAAATACCTGTGTGAAGGCATTCTGGACTACGGGGAATCAAAATTCGCCCTTCGTACTCTGGGGGACTGCTACCGGAGCGAGAACAACGAAGAAGACATTTACGGTATCTGGGAACGGCTGGTTAAGATTGACATTGAAGAAGCGGAACTGGCTAAGTCCCTGGCGGAACATTACGAAAAGCAGGGGGATGCCGCTGCGGCTGTTGATTATTACAAAAAGGCCCTCCACCGCTACATCAACAAGGGGTCCTACAAGGAAGTCAAGGATATATGGGAAAGGCTCCTGAACTATGTCCCGGAAGATCTGGACTTCTTTCTTAACGTACAAAAGAAAATCGCCAAAAACATTGACAAGGAAAAGGCCGGCGTTCTTTTGAAAGACGTGTACGAGATCTGTAAAAAGCGGGACGACATAAGCAACTGTATAATGATACTGAAGATTGTTTTGGACTACGATGACCGGGACAACCAGGCCCGCAGGGAAATTACCGAGTGTTACCGTAAAAACTACACCGGCCATAGCCAGCTGGAAGATTATATCCGGGTTTCCAGCCTTGCCCAGGGCCCCCGTAACGTGCGGGAAGCGATCATCGATTTTGAAAAACACATCGCCTTTGACCGGGGGAATTTTGTTTATCACCGGACCTGGGGGGTAGGCCGGATTGACAAGGTTCAGGGGGATGACATCGTTATTGATTTCGCAAAAAAACGCGGCCATTCCATGTCCCTTAAAATGGCGGTAAACGCCCTTCAAACCCTGTCAAAAAACCATATCTGGGTTCTCAAAGCGGTCTGGAAAAAGGAAAAACTCCACGAAAAGGTAAAAAACGACTATCAGTGGGCCCTGAAAACCGTGATTCGCAGTTTTGACAATTCCTGCGACATCAAACGGATCAAGGCGGAGCTGGTACCCCAGGTTCTCAGTCCCGGCGAATGGACCGGATGGAGTACCAAAGCCCGGGAGATTCTGAAATCGGACCCGAATTTCGGGGTAAGCCCGGAAAACATAGACCTGTTTACCGTCAGGGACCGGCCCATCAGCCTGGAAGAAAAACTCTACAACGAGTTCAAGGCTGAAAAAAGTTTCTTTGACCGGGCGGCTACAATCCGGGAATTTGTATCCCACAAGGACATTGAACTTGATTCGGAGTATTTTACCGAAATGTTCGGCTATTTTACCGGGTATCTAAAATCCTACAGCCAGGTAACCGAACAAGTGGCGGCTTCTTACCTCCTGGTAAAAGACATGGCGGGCAAGTACCCCCACCTGGGGACCGGTTTTTCCCTGAACTTCAACGAAATTTTCAACGCCATTGAAGACGTACCCTCTCTGTTTCTCAGCCTTAAGGACACCAAACTCAGGGAGACATTCCTCAGCCACGTCAAACTTTTTATTCCCAATTGGGCGGACGTGTATATCAACCTTTTCCCCTACGTTCTTTCCGCGGGTATTATCCAGCATTTGAAATCCGGCGGTTACGGGGACAAACTTACCGCCATGACCGCCGCCAGTTTTGAAAATTTCCGGGATTACCGGGAAGCGGCAGTCTGGCTTTTCAAAAATTGCAGCGGCGAAGAGTGGTACCAAAAGGCAAATATCCCCTACGAAAAACAGCTTATTATCCTTATCCACATACTGGATATAAGTTACCGGGAAATCGAAAACCACCGGGAAACTACCGAAAACCGCAAGATAAACAAACAGGTTTACAATATTCTTTTTGCCGACGGGACTCTGGACCGGTTTTTTGACGCGGCGGACGGTTATACCATTCTGCGGATCTACACTTTTATCAACGATGTAAAGGACCTTGACCCCGCGGAAAAAATCAGGCTGCGAAGCAGGATCCTTGAAAAGTTTCCGGACTTTAAATTCCTTGGGGAAGAGGAAAAGAAGGTTACCGTTCTTGGACTTATCGTTACTATGGCGAAATACCAGGAAAAGCAAAGGCAGATGGCAAAGATTATCTCGGTGGATGTTCCGGCCAATTCCAAGGAAATTGAGTTCGCCAAGTCTCTGGGGGATTTGCGGGAGAACGCCGAGTACAAGGCTGCCCTTGAAAAACAGGCCATCTTAAACGCCACCCTGGCGAAGCTAAACGATGAGATTGAACGGGCCCAGCTTTTCGATCCTTCCACGGTAAACACCTCCAAGGCCGGGTTCGGTACTACGGTTACCATAAAAAACAATACCAGCGGCCAGGAAGAGAGCTACACGCTGCTGGGACCCTGGGAGTCCGACCCGGATCACAATATCATTTCTTACCTGTCCCCCTTCGGCGGGACCCTGCTCAACAAGGTGGTGGGAGAACAGTTTGAATTCTCCGCAAACAATGAAAAAATCTCTTATGTGGTGGAAAAAATAAGCGCCGCCGTTTAGAATTTGTCATAACACTGGGTAGTACAGGATATGTAAGAATGTGGATAAAATGGCCAAAAACAACGGTTCTGTTGTTTCTTATACTCGCCGGGGGGAACGTTTTTGGGCAGCAGCGTCCCCCCATCGATCTGGTACTGCTTCTGGATACGTCTTCTGGTATGAGCGGTTACTACAGCCAAGTTAACCACTACCTTACCGGTTCATTTTTAAGCGATAATTTGCAGTTGGGTGATACTTTTCATCTTATCGCCTTTTCGGACAAACCCCGGATGGAGATTGCCCGCCGTGTTGAAAGTCAGGGGGACCTGGAGACCATCATCGGCCGTATGCTGCTGATGTACCCGCTGGAACCTCAGGCGGATATTCCCGCCGCCCTTTCTTTTGCGAAAACCTACACGGAAAATTTGAACCCTTCCCGGCAGCGGAAAATCGTTGTCCTGAGCCTTGGAGGGGGGACCGAGTCCTTCCCGCGTCTACTGGAAGAATCCCGGTTGCGAATGGGCGGCATTGGTCTTGAGCATATAAACCCTGCGGAACTTCCCCCTGCCCGTCCTGCCGCCCCTATAACAAGCCCCAGAACAGAGCCCCAGCCGGTGCCTCCAATTCCCCGGACGGAACCTCAACCGGCGTCTCCAGCCCCCAGGCAGGAGCCCCAGCCGGCGTCTCCTCCAGTCCCTAGGCAGGAACCTCAGCCGGCATCGCCAAGCCCCCGGACGGAACCCCAGCCGGCGTCCCCGCCACCAGCCTCCAGAACAGAGCCTCAGCCGGTATCCCCTCCAGTCGTCCCTAGGCAGGAACCCCAACCGGTGCCTCCAACTCCCAGGACGGAACTTCTGCCGACGTTTCCACCATCAGGCCCCAGGCCAATTCCCCGGCCGGTGTCTCCAGCCCCCACGGAACCTCAGCCGGCATCGCCAAGCCCCCAGCCGGCGTCCCCGCCGCCAGCCCCCAGGACAGAGCCTCAGCCGGTATCCCCTCCAGTCGTCCCTAGGCAGGAACCTCAGCCGGCATCGCCAAGCCCCAGGACGGAACCCCAGCCGGCGTCCCCGCCGCCAAGCCCCGGAACAGAGCCCCAGCCGGTATCCCCTCCAGTCCCTAGGCAGGAGCCTCAGCAGGTGCCTCCAGCTCCCAGGGCGGAACTTCTGCCGGCGTTTCCACCATCAGGTCCCCGGCCGATACCCCGGCCGGTGTCCCCAGTCCCCACAGAGCCTCAGCGGGCATCGCCAAGCCCCGGAACGGAGCCCCAGCCGGTGCCTCCAGCCCCCACGGAACCTCAGCCATCAGCTTTACCGCCAAACCCCGGAACAGCGCCTTCGGCCCCAGCAGCAAGCCCCAGGACGGAGCCTCAGCCGGTGCCTCCCAGACCGGAGCCGGAATTACTCCCAATCCCCGAACCGGCCTCAAATCCTGAATTCGAGTCTCCGCCGCCCGGACCGGAACCGTCGGCGGTTTCCGAATCCCCTCAGGCCTCTGAACCTGAGCCGCCGCGGGAATCCGTGACGGTTCCGCCCTCCCCCGTAACTCCGCGAACCGTTCCCCAAAGGGCCGGAAGACTTATACATGCGGACGGAGACAGGATAATTATTTTTATCTGTTTGGGACTCCTGGGTTTTGTGCTACTGGGCCTGGCGGCGTTCTTTGTAGTCCGCCGTCTCCACAAATCCCCCAACAGGGCGGTAGCCAAGGCGGCGCAAAA
The DNA here is from genome assembly GCA_031268125.1 of Treponema sp. Classification (GTDB taxonomy): domain Bacteria; phylum Spirochaetota; class Spirochaetia; order Treponematales; family Breznakiellaceae; genus JAISFT01. Next base: position 11,453 of record JAIRXT010000151.1, read on the forward strand.
CCACTCCGCCGGTTCTCCGGGTAAAACCCCTCAGAAGAATCCTCGAATTCAGGCAAAAAAACCTCCCCGGAACACTGTTCCCGTTACCGCGGAACAGCCGCCCCCACGGACAGAGGAACCCTACCGGCCGCCCCGCAGGGAAAATCCCTATACGGACAAACCCGTTCAAAAACTCGAATACGGTTCACCTTTCATGATCAAGCTCTTCGTGGCGGATCAGAACACCCTTATCGGCAAACGGAATACCCACCTGGTAAAGCCCGGTTTTACCTATACGGTGGGGGGCGGCAAATCGGATTTCCTCATCTTCCTGGTTCCCGTCCCCCCAAATCTGGGAGAACTGAAATACGAAACATCGGGCTGTACGTTTTATCCCCGCAAGCCGGTCTACTTTCCCGATACCGGCAGCAACCCCGTGCATGACTGTATCGGGAAGACCATCAGGATTATGTCGGACAAGGGTTATGAGCTTTTCATACGGCTGGAACTGCACGAGGATCCCCTGGTGGAACTGAACCAGCTTATGCTGTCTATCAATATTCCAAATTTATCCTAAGGAAGCGCCGGTTTATCCGCAGCCCCCCTAACCTAAACTTGACCCACAATTAAGCCCGGTTCTTTGCCGTTACGGCGAAGAACCGGGTGGTCAAATATCAAACGTAACACTTTGTAGATATCTCTTCCCTACGATAAAGCTAAATTTGACCCGTATCGTGTACCCGGCCCCGGCGGAACATTGTGGATCAAGTTTAGCCCCTAACGGGTCAGTACATCCAGCGTAAGCTGAGCCTTGCGGGCCAGGGACTGATTACGGTTTTCCGCAAGGGCCCGGACATCTTCTACAAGACTGCGGAAGCCGTTGTTGGCGGCCATGTCCAGGGCAATAGATTTTTCAACCGTATCCCCGGAGCCGATAAAACGGCGGGCAAGGGACTCCAGCTTGTCCGATTTTGCGATCCCCACAACTTTTAACAAGCCGTTGTACAGGGCGCTTTGATTGCGGGACTTGGCGTCATCCAGAGCGGCAACAATTTTTTCAATATGGGCATCCGCGTCGTTTGCCGCCAGCATTTCCGCGGAACGGATTCGTACCATATCGGAGTTTTTCCGCTCTTCAAACAGGGAAACCAGGATGGCCGCGGTTTCCCTGTTGTTTATGGCCCCCAGTGCCCGGATAGATTCGTCCCGAACCTGGGGAACATCGTCCCGCTCGCAACGGTATTTCAGATAAGGAACCGCCTCCTCCAGCCTGCGTTCCCGGCTGGCCTGGGCCGCACTGATGCGGGTACGGTAGTAGGAATCCCTAAAGGCCTCCAAAATGGCCTTGTCCACATCTTCTCCCTTAAAAGGCCCCAGGGCCGCAACGGCGCTGGAACGGACATTAGGGTCCCCGTCGGATACGGCGGCAATGATTGCCGGCAGGCCCTGTTCATCACCGGTTTTTGAAAGAGCCTCCAGGGCGGCCATGCGGAGGGTAACGCGGTTTTCGCTATTAGACACGATGCCGCTTAAAAAAGAAACGCTTCCGGCAGACTTGGTTTCCCCAATCGCGGTTATTATTTCCCGGCGGTATTCCTCCGGGGGGTCCTCCCCGGTATAATAGCCGCCCAAAAATTCGGCCGTTTCCTCGGCAAGTTCCCGGTTCGCCGCCGAAACCCTGCCCAGGGCCCGGATGGCGGAGATCATGAAGCGCCGTTCCTTAGTCCCGACAAGTTTCCGCAGCGGTTCCGCGGCGCTTTCCGCCTTTACCTTGCCAAGATAATCTATAGCGGCGGTAACCGTTTCGTTAGTCTCCTGATCCCGCTCCTCTATGGCCCGGATTGCCCGTTCCTCCAGCCCGCCCTTATCACGGTCCCCGAAAAAAACAAAAACCCCCCGCAGAATATTCCGGTTCCGGGTGTTTTGCACCAGCGTAATCAATTCGGCGTCCAGGGAATCTTCCTGCTCGTTTTGAAGGGACTGGATCAAGGCGGCAATTTCAGTCTCCGTGCCGTAGCGGATAGTGGTAAGGCGGGCGGACTCCTCACCTGCAACGTCCGGGGATTCTGCGGCGGCGGCGAAGACAAGCGGCAGCATACAGAGCGCCGCCCCCAGAACAGGGACCGCAAGGAAACGCCGGAAGGACAGCCTCCGGGAAAAATTAGTCATGACCCCCCTCCGAATATTTCGACAGGAATTCCTTCATAAAACCAGGGAAACAGTCCTTGGTTATCGCTTCCCGGGCCATTCCGGTTAAATTATGAAGAAAATACAGGTTATGATAACTTAACAACATGGAACAAAGAATCTCCTGGGTCTTAAAAAGGTGCCGCAGATACGCACGGCTGTAGGTCCGGCAGACCTTGCAGCCGCATTCCTCATCTATCGGCGAAAAATTCATCGCATTTTTGGCTTTTTTTATCGAAACGGGGCCCCGGCGGGTATAGGCCCGGCCGTTGCGGCCCTCCCGTGTAGGGACCACACAGTCAAACATATCAACCCCCGCCCTTATGGCTCCAAGAATATACTCCGGGGTCCCAATACCCATGACATAACGGGGCTTGTTTTTGGGCAGCAGGGCGGCGCTGAGGTCCAGGTACTCAAAAAACACCTCCGCCGGTTCCCCCACAGAAAGCCCCCCGATGGCGATGCCGGGAGTATCCGCTGCGGCACATTCCAGGGCGCTCCGCTCCCGCAGATCCTTAAAAAAATTACCCTGCATTATGGCGAAGAGCTTCCCCCCGTAACCCAGATCCCGCTTTTCCGTCCAGTGGGCGCAGGCCCGGGAAAGCCAGCGGCCCGTAATATCCAGGGCCGTCTCCGCCTCCTGCCGGCTTACCCCGTAGCCCGTGCAGTAATCCAGCTGCATCTGAATATCGCTTCCCAGGATGGTTTGAATATCGACCGCCTTTTCCGGCGACAAAAAATGACCGGAACCGTCAATATGGGAACGGAATTCCGCCCCTTCCACCCCAATCTTGCGGAACGGGGCCAGGGAAAAAACCTGGTAGCCCCCCGAATCCGTCAAAAAATTACGGCCCCAGCCCGTAAAGCCGTGGAGCCCCCCGGCGGCGCCGATAACCGCGGTCCCGGGCCGCAGATACAGATGATAGGTATTTGCCAGAATTATTTCAAAACCAATTTCTTTCAGATCATCTTTGGAGACGGCTTTAACGGTCCCGTTGGTTCCCACCGGCATAAAGACCGGGGTATGCAGTTCCCCGTGGGGCAGTTCCAGTACCCCCGTCCGGGCGGGACAGGAAGGATCGCTATGGTGTACAGTAAAAAAATCCATCACACGAGTATACCAAAAAAACGGGAAATACTCACGCCCCTTTGCCAGAAATTCAAAGTATCAAAATTTCATGCCAAGATAGAAGCTTGGGCGGGGAACTATTCAAGCGATTGATTGACAATTTTGGGAGTGTGCCAGGGGCGACCAGTTCCCCTTGGAGAGAGGGGGCCTCCCTTTAATAAATTTCTGCTTGGCCATGCCCCGGCTAAAACGTATACTTCAACCGGGCTTGGATAAAACCGTTGTCCCGGTATTGGCCGAACTGCCCGCCCCGGTCCCCGGCAAAGAATCCGCCAGCCAGTCCCACCGTTACATCGTCCTCTGTCCAGCTTAACACCGGCATGATCAGGCAGTCCCTGTCTTCAACACCCCATATTGCCGCGGCGCTCACCTCAAGCCGGTCCATCAGGAATCTCTTCAGCAGCTTCACCGTTATCCGGGTGGAACTGGGATCGGATCCTGCCTCAATGTCCGGCAGGGGGTTCTTCCCTATCTCACCGTGCCGCAGGGTTATGGTTTCGGCGGCCTGAAGATTCAGGTTAACACCCCATACAAGATCCCGGTCAAAGCCAAGGGACCACAGGATGCGGGGATTGTACACTGCGCCGTCATTACCGGCCAAATCCCCGGTAAGATTTGCCGCCAGTTCTGCCCGCACGTTAAAACCGGCCACGACCTGCGCGTAATCAAACCCGATCTGGTGATAGGGATTGTAGGCAATCTTCGGCGGGACCAGAAGCCCCAGGGCGGCGTCAACGTCAGCCTGGGATGCGGCAGCGGCAAGTATCGGGGCCGCCTCCGCAATACTTGCCAAAGTCCCTGCCGTAGAGACCGCCGGGGTAGTCAGGCGGCCGTAGTAATACTGCGCTCCCAGATCCGCGCCGCCGATGCTGGTAGTAAAGCGCAGCCCCCCCTGGGCGTAGGCAAGGGTCGATGTATCGGGATAAGCAATAAGGCCGGGCAGTCTCTGCGAAAGGACTGCGGCGGCGTACTGCCGTTGGGACGGATTGGTCAGGCCCACGATCCGCCCTGCAAGCTGCCCCGGCAAAGCCGTTGTTTGAGCCGGGGCCCAGCGTCCGGCCGCGGCAAAGCGGGCGGGTTCAAAATTGGGAACAAAAACTCCTTCCAGTTTAGAGAAGGACCCGAAATTCCAGGCAAGGCGGACCAGGGGGCGGGCAATTTTCTGCGCCATGCCGTCGCTTAAGCCGTCAACCAGCAGGCTCAGGTCCGAAAAATCAAGGGGATTGATCACGTCCAGCGGTCCCATGCTGTCGGCCTTTCCCCAGGCCAGTTTTCGCAGCCCTCCCTCAACGTCGAAGTCCCCAAGGTAAAGGTGAAGGTACGCCTCGTCTATCGTTACCGGCGATCTATCGGGGCTGATATTCAAATTGATAACTCCCATAGCGCGGACATTCTCCGCGCTCAAGTTAAGTTTGCCGGAAAATACATTTCCAAGCTGCACGGAATCCGCTCCATTCCCAAAATCGTCAATAAAACCCTTTAGTACCGCCCCCGCCTCTCCCTGTAGTAAAACAAAGGGAACAAAAGAAGAGCCGGGATGTTCGGTTTCCTCATCACCAAAGCCGAAGTCCTGCGCGCCAAGCAGCGATACCGGCAGCAGAAAACAAATCAGGGCAAAACGCTTCATCACAATCAACCGATTCACCGCGCCCTCCCGGTCTCAAGATAGGCTGTCGTAAATACCCCATCCGGTATCGAATCGCCGTACTTAATAATGTCCGTATAAATGGTGGTGTACGTTCCGGCCGCCAGGGTGCTTACCTTTATTTCCGCCGGCGTAAGATAGCCCTGCACGTCATGGAAACCGGAGGATTCCATTGTCTTAACCAGAGTCCCCCGGCGGTCGTACATTTCGATCTTGTAGTTTACCAATGCCGCCTTGTCGATCCACAGGATCATCTTCCCGTACTGGTAGGACGAATCTTTCGGGATCGATTGGATGACATAACAGGGAGCGCCGCCGTACTGTTCTTCCCGCAGCAGCGTATGGGTGTCCTCGCCGGGCTTTCTGCTCTGGGCGCTCAGGTCGTCGTAAGACATATCGGTACCCATAAAGCCGCTGCTCCCTTCGGAAGCGGCAATGCGCCGGACTTTTCCCAAACCGGGCAGATAGATCCACTGGTCCTTATTACCGGCGGCCTTTTCCAGGGTAAGAAACCGGGTCCCCTTCACCGACGCGGGCTGCTGGAACACGATCATCAGGCGGTCGTTTCCCTGCGCGTCGTCTTTAGAATACTGGTCGATAACCCGCTCGGAGACGGATCCGTTTTTGGAGGTAATCACCATGCGGGAACGGGAAGATACGGTTGCCGCGTCAATCCTATCGCGGGAAGCCTGGACAATGGAAGCGGCATCCTGAGCCGAAGCGCTCTGGGCGGATAGACTCTGGACGCATACCAAGGCGGCGCAGAACACCGCCGGTAAAACAAGCATTGTAAATCGTTTCATTTGTTTCTCCTTCAAAAAACCTCAGCGCAACGCGCCGGTTTGTCCATAGATAAACTTTGGTTTCATCATCCCAAGCAGCACCGGAATCACCGTAAGGCTTATCAGCGCGCTGGTGAACATCGTAAGGGTCATAAGCAGCCCCAGGCTGGCAAGAATAACAAAGCGGGAAAGGGCCAGCACCGCAAAACCTGCGCCCACGGAAACAGCGTTGATGATGATCGCCTTGCCGGACGTGGCAAAGGTCCGGCGAAGAAAATCGCCGCCCGCCAAATATTCCCGTTTATACGCGTCAATAAAATGAATGGCGTAATCAATGCCTATCCCTACGGAAACACTCGCCACCAGCGAAGTCCCCAGGTTAAGTTTTATTCCCAGAAAACCCATCACCGCAAAATTGATAAGGATCGAAATGAAAAGGGGAAGAATCCCCACAAGCCCCGCGGTCAAAGACCGGTTGGAAAGGGCGATGATGGTAAAAACCATAAGGACAGAGACCGCCACAGAAATAATTTGGGACTCAACCACCAGGGCGCTGAGGGAACTATCCACCAGAGCGGGCCCTCCAATACGCACTCTTACCGTGTCCGGAAAATTGGCGTCAACGTAATCGTTTATCTGCGCCAGCACAGCTTTTGTCTCTGCATCTCCGGTGGTCCTGACCTGCACTGTCGTCCGGATCGCCGTGGGTTCCAGGGCGTCGTTGGCGTAATCGCCTGTACTGCCGGAAAGCAGAACCAGGTAATTGGACACCAGGGTTGACAACTCCGCGTTCTCCGTTTTTCCGTAACGGGCCGGGTCGGCGGGGATCTCGTAATAGGCGGCCCCCTCGTAGTTTGTCAGCCGTTTCGCCGCCCGCACCATATCCGCTGCGCTCATGTTGGGATTTTCCGCCGCCCTGTCAAGCAAAGCCATATCAATAGTTTGAGGGAAAAAATCCCGTATCGCAGGCGGCACCCCCCCGGCGTGAGACACAACGTTCCTGTCATTCACCGGTTCGTCAAAGCCGAAATCCCCAAAACCAAAATCATCACCCGGATCCTCGTTCACCCGTGTTACGCCGCGGATACCGCCGGGACTTTCGTCAATATTAAACACCTGGTTTGTCCGCTTCACCAGATCGGTAAATCCCATGACCTTGCCGACACCGGAAACCCGGCCTTGCAGATAGTTCTGTAAACCGTCCACCGCGGTCAGCACCTCCGGCATGAGCAGGGCAGCCGAATCATCGGCCTCCACTACCACATTTATCACTTTTGATCCGCCGAATTTTTCACGGATAAAAACGTCGGACTGCCTTACGTCGGTATTGTTCTTGAAGTATTCGACATACACATTGTCTATGACGAGCTTCGACAGGCCGTAAACGGAAACCGCCGCTGCCAGGCAGGTTGTAATAAGTACCATCCCTTTTTTCCGCGCCGTTCCCAGGAGGGCGCCGGTCAGGGATTCATTTAGGGAATCTGTGCCCCCGGCAGAATTTTCCGCCTGGTTTTTCATAGGTTTGGGCCCGCGGAGGATCAGCAGTGCGGGTATCAGTGTTACCGCCACAAGGAAACTGGCAACAACGCCGAAGCTCGAAAAATAGCCGAACTCCCGGATCGGCGGCACCGCGGTAAAACAAAACGAAACAAAACCGGCAAAGGTGGTAAGGGCGGCAAGCATCACGGGCTTCCCGATTTTGCGCAGCAGCGCAAAAACCAGTTCCCGGTGTTCCTCATCCGAAAAGGGAAAATCCCGTTTACCCAGGTCTTCCATATAGTGGGTAATAACATGGATACCGTAGGCGCTTCCCACGGCCACGAGAATAACGGGCAGCACGGTGGAAAGGATCGATAATTTAACGCCAAAAAGCGGCATCGCCCCGATTGACCATATCACCGCGATAAGGACGGTAATAAGCGGCAGCAGCACCGCGGTCAAACGGCGGAATGAGAAAAAAAGGACCGCCAGAACCACAAGGACCACCAGCGGGATAAGATAGACAAGATCATCCGCGGTAGCTTCATTGATGGTAGAACTTATCACCGGAAGGCCCGCCACATAGACCTTCGCTATATCGTCAAACATTTCATGGGCGCCGCCGCGGATAGTGCGGAAGGTGTCCGTTACCAGCTTGCTGCCCGCATCTTCGTTTTCAATCTTCAGCGGAATAAGAATCTGTGTGGAGCTAAAGTCGTCGGAGACAAGGGAACGGTCATACATTTCCCAGGAACGGAGCCTTCCCCGGAGCGCGGCAATTTCTTCCGGCGTCCCGGTAAAATCACCGGGCACAAGATTTTCCACCACGATGGAATCACCGGAAGCAGTAATATAATCCGTATCCATAATGGAACTGATATTCCCCGTAATTTCACATTCGTTTTCGATAAACGCAGTGTATTCTTTGATTCTTTTAAGAAATACCGGATCAAAGATGGTTTTGTATCTGTGTTCCAGCCCCACAAGGATAAAAAGAGAACTGCCAAAGGTATCGTCAATTTCTTCGGACACCAGCAGCGCCGGATCATCGGCCGGTACAAAACGAATATTGTTATTGTTCATTTCCGCCTTTGGCAGTTGAAATCCAAAGAAAACGGTAATCGCCGCAATAACCGCCGCAATCAAAACAGGATACCTAAAAAACCTCCGCATGCAGCCTCCTCATTACTCTTGATACTTACCACAAATATAATTATACTAGAATTGAAGGATAACACCGGAACGGGCAGTTTAATTTACATTATAGCTTGTCAATGTAAAGTTTTTTACAATTTTCCGTAAAATGTAAAGGCGCCGCGTACGACAGGATATTTTTTTATGGAAAACACGAAAAAAACAAACCAAGCGCCAAAAAAGGAAAACCGGAAAACCAAACATACCCGGCAGGCCATCAGGGACAGTCTTATTGAGCTTATGGGAACACAACCTGTTACCTGTATCACCATCAAGGAGATATGCGCCCTTGCCGGCATAAGCCGGCCTACATTCTACGCCCATTACCGGGATCAGTACGATCTGCTCAAAACTATCGAAGATGAAATATCCGTATATTTTGAAAATGTTATTTTTGCCGATAAAGCGGAAGAGCACACCAAGCGGGAAATCAGGCAGAAAACCGAAGAAGCGTTACGGTATATCGAAAACAACAGTAATTCTATTCAGGTGCTCATCAGCGAAAACGCCGATGCAGGTTTCCGGAAAAGGTTTTTCCGCCGCTTTACCGAATACGTCCGGCATGCGGCAAAAAACTACCTTGAAAATAATGCGGTCCCGGAAATAAGTGAACTGTACTCCGTTTTTACCGTCCAGGGACTTATAGCCCTGGTGCAGCACTGGCTCAAAAACGGCATGAATCCCCCAAAAAAGGAACTGGCCGCCATAATTACGGAATTGATATGGACACATTAGCGGAAGTTGTCCGATAACTAAAAGTTATCGGACAACTCTAATCCAGAAAATCCTTCCGGTAATCAAGGCCGAAGGTCTCCGCCACCGCCTTAAGCTCGCTGTCGGTGATTGACTGAAGAATCTTACTGTTCATTATCTTGATGTAAATTTCCGCGGCCTTTTCCACGGTTTCAATAAGGCCGAAGGCTTCGTCAAGGCTTGCACCGGCGGCAAAGATGCCGTGCTGGGCCCAGATGCAGATCCGGTATTCCTTCATCTTTTCCGCCGTGGCCTGTCCGATTTCATCGTTGCCGCAGAGCATCCAGGGGAGTACCCCCACCCCTTCGGGAAACACGACGATACATTCGGTAATCATCCGCCACAGGGTCCGGGTAAAGCTGCGGTCATCAAGGCTGTGGATAAAGGTCATGGCCAGCGTATTGGCGGCATGGCAGTGGGTTACCACCCGGTGATTCTTGTCCTGCCGGAGCCGCACGATATGACTGCACAGGTGGCTGGACAGTTCCGATGTGGGCCTCCCCCCGCCGGAAAAACCCCAGAGCAGGGAAGCGCTTTTACCGTCCGGGTTTATTTTGATAATCCCCAGGTTGTGTTCGGGATCGGTTTCAACATTCTTAAAATAACTCCCCGTCCGGGTAACGGCAAAGATCCTGCCCGCCAGTTCCGATGCGTCAAACTGAAAATTGAAATTCCCCAGGGACACGGTGGTGTCCAGATACCTGGCGGCCTCTTCCTGGTCGATGATAAGGCTGATGTTGCCGCCGTTCCGTTCGTTCCAACCCAGGCGGTACATATTGGAACAGGTTTTAATAAGTTCCCGCATAACGGGGGCCGTGTCGTTCATTTAATTTCTCCTCTGTAATACATCGGTCTCGTATTTTTCCACCGCGGAAAACCACCGGTTCCCCGGACAGTTCTGGCGGCGCAGATATTCATCCCAGACCACCCCGAAGGGCAGAGTTTTAAGTTCCTCCTGCCATACCAGGAGTTGGGTAAAGCGAAAATCGTCCTGCATTTTTTTAAGTTCCCCGTGGGGCTGGAGCAGCGCGTAGAGCAGGGCCTTCTGCACGGTCCTGGCACCCGCCGCCCAGGCGGCGATACGGTTAATGCCGGCGTCAAAGTAGTCCAGCCCGATAAGGACCCGCTCCTCCCCATGACAGCGGATAATCTCCTTAGCTATTTCCTTTACTTCGTCCTCGAACAGGGGCACATGGTCGGAGTCCCAGCGCACCGGCCGGGTAATGTGGAGGGCCGCCTTGTCGAAAAGGGAAAGGACCGAAGATATTTTATCCGACACCAGTTCCGTGGGGTGGTAATGGCCGTTGTCGAGCAGGGGATAAAGGCCCCGCATGGCGGCGTAGCTTAGATAAAAATCCGCAGTGCCGGCGGTGTAGCTTTCCAGCCCGATGCCGAAGACCTTGCTTTCCAGCACATCAACGATAAAAGTTTTGTCGTAGGACACTGAAAAAATTTCATCCAGGGAGTCCCGAAGCCGCTCCCGGGGACCCAGCCGGTCGGCGGGCAGGTCCTTAAGGCCGTCGGGGATCCAGATGTTGTGGAGGCAGGGGCTCCCCTGCTTTTCCCCGATATACGCGGCGATTTTCCGGGTGGCCTTTACATGGCGAATCCAGAAATCCCGGACGGCCCGGTCGGGGTGGGAAAGGGTAAGGCCGGCGGCGGCCATAGGGTGGGAAAAAAGGGTGGGGTTAAAATCTATCCCGATGCCCCGGACCCGGGCCCAATCCAGCCAAGGATCAAAATGAACGCAGTCCACTTCGTCCCGCTTAATGGGTTTGCCGCTGATGCCGTAGATGGCGTGGAGGCTGAGCCGCTTTTTCCCGGGAATAAACGAGTAGGTGAATTCCAGGTCCTTGAACAGATCTTCCTTGCAGCGGGCCTTGCCGGGGTAGTTCCCCGTAACCTGTATGCCCCCGGAAAGGACGCCGGAGGGATTTTCAAAGCCCGTTACATCGTCCCCCTGCCAGCAGTGGAGGGACAGGGGAATTGCGGCACAGCGGGTCAGAGCGTCTTCCGTATCCACCCCCCAGTTTTGGTACTCAAGTTTTGCCTGGTTATAGGCTGTATTTTCCATTGCCTTCTCCGTCCGTCAAAGTTTTATTACCGTTTCCGCACATCCCCGCCGGGGCCGCCCTTCCCCCGCGTAGCGCATCTGCAAAAGAATGTTCCCGATGGCGGTTGCCTCGGCAGGTCCCGCGTGAACTTCTTTGCCGGTACAGCGGGCGGTAAGTTCGTTAAGGTAGCCGTCCTTACTGCCCCCGCCGATGATCGATATGGCCGGGTACTTCCGCCCGGTTATATGCTCAAGATCATCCACAGCCTTTTTATAGCTTGAAGCAAGGCTTATATAAATACAATAGGCCAGATCGCCGGGACTTTCCGGGACCCGGCCGCCCCGGTATTCGTCCTTAATTTCGCTTATCATGGAACCGGGGCTCAGGAACCGGGGGAGGTTGACATCAACGGGCCGGAAGTCTTCGGCTGCGGCGGCCCTGGCAAGGGATTCCAGTTCCGCAAAACTATAGGCATCCCCCAGTTCATGCCGGGTCTGCTGGAGGATCCACAGGCCCATGATGTTTTTCAGGAAACGGACCCGGCCGTTCAGGGCCCCCTCGTTGGTGTAGCCGGCGTCCCGGGCGGCCTCCGTCAAAATGGGGGAAGACTGGATGCCCAAAAGGCTCCAGGTACCGGAACTGATGTAAAGTTCCCGCTCATCGACAACGGAAACCGCGGAGGCGGTATCGTGGCTTGCCACCATCAGAACCTCCGCATTGCAGCCCGGCGCCAGTGTTTTATCGATAAATCCCGCCGGATACGGGGGCTCCCGGGGAGGATCAAACAGGGCCGGGGGCAGGGCCAGCCGCTCGATGAGGGGACCGGCCCAGGATCGCTGCCGGGCGTCCAGAAGTCCCGATGTGGAGGCTATCGTATATTCGCTGTTTTTCTTTCCCCTAAAATCCCCGGTCAGGCGGTAGGCAAAGTACTCAGGCAGAAAGAACAGGGCCGCCGCATCATTCAGCCTTCCGGCCGCCTTGTCTGCCAAAAGCTGGTATACCGTGTTAAAGGGCTGGCGGGCCGTACCGGCGATACGGTAGAGTTCGTTAAAAGGGACGGAGGTATCGAAAAATGGCGCGGTACGGAGATCGCGGTAGGAATAGGCGGGTTCCAGGGCCTTTAAGCCCTTATCAACAAGAACATAATCGACCCCCCAGGTATCAATGCCGATGTACCGGGGGGGCTTCCCCAGCGTAACACAGCGTTTAATGCCCGCGGCAATTTCGGTAAAGAGCCGTTCCGTATCCCAGACAAGGGAACCGCCCCGGCGCAGCGGGGCGTTGGTAAAGCGGTGGACTTCCTCCAGGACAAGCTTTTCATCTTCCAGATGCCCCAGGATATGCCTGCCCCCGGAGGCGCCCATATCGACGGCAAGGTAATAATTTTCGCTTTTCATTGCACCCTCCAAGGACGGAACGGCCTTGATTATCAGGTCTTCGCACTGCCCAGCAGTACAAGTCCAATGATAATAAAGATTCCCACCGGAAACCATGCCCCCGCCAGAGGGGGAATATAGCCCAAACGGGCCAGCATCATGGAGATCATCTCCATGACATAGAAGATCACCGCTGCGGAAAGGCTTGCCAAGAGACTCATCAGGAGGATGTTTTTCTTAAAACGGCCCCCCATCGAAATGGAAAGCACCATTACCACCAGGCTTGCGGTGGGAAAAGAAAAACGATGGTAGTAATTCGCCAGAACCTGGATGGTCGGCAGCCCTGCGGTTCTAAGGTCCTCCACCAAGAGCCAGGCATCCCGGACGCGGAGTTCCTCCACATCCACGGAATTGCGGCGGAAGGTGTCGGGATGCTCCCGGTATATATCGGTCTCCTCCAGGAGCCGGGCCCGCAGCATATCTCCTTCCCATTCGTAAATTATCGGGGTAGAAAGAAGCCAGTATTCACCGGTCCAAACGGCCCGGGGAGAGCGGACCAGGGAAATAAAGGCCCCGGCGGAGTCCTGTTCCACGATGCTTATACCGTTAAGTATCAGCCCCTGGTAATCAAAATAATCAACAGAATAGACCAGATCCCCTCCCCTGGTCTTGACAACTACATCGGCGCTGCTTGCCTGCCGGTCCTCCTGGTGCAGATAATGCCGGGAAAGGGAATTTTTCAGCGCCAGAGTGGGAATGACCGCGGTATCATCAAAAAAGAAGGCAAAAACCGAGGCAAAAATGCCCAGAACCACCAGGGACAGGGTAAAACGCCCAAAGGGGATACCGGAAATCAATATCGAGGTAAGCTCGTTCCGGGCATAAAGATCCCCCAGGGTATAGGCGGACGCGAAAAGAAGGGAAATTGGCAGGGCATAGGAAAAACATTTGGGCAGGTAATAAAGGCTTATCCGCAGTATTTCCAGAACGGGTACCTGGTAGCTCAAATAGCGGAAGATATTGGCAAACAGATCGATAAGGACAAGAAGCAGCATAAACATGGAGATGGCAACAACAAAGATGGGAAAAAACTGCTTAAGCAGGTATCTGTCCAGAATCATTTGCGAATCCTGACAATGCTAAGGATAACCCCCGCCGTAACGGCCAGGATATTGGGAGTCCACATGGACCAAAAGGGGGAAAAACCCAGACGAATCCCCACCGTCTGCCCCCCTAATAGCAGGGCCCAGTACAGGACGGCGATGATAAGGCCCAGGATAAATCCCACGGTTTGTCCGCTCTTTTTTGTCATAAGTCCCAGGGCAACAGAAAGAAACACAAATGAAAACGCCCCCAGGGGAATGGAAAATTTCCTGTAGTATTCCAAAAGGTAATACAACAGGGAACGGTCCTGCCGTATGGCCCGGTATTCCAAAATCTCCCGCTGCAGCTCCGCAAACTGGGAGGTCCGGCGGTTCCAGCTTTCGTTGTCCGGCCCCAAACGCAGGGTCCTTTCGGCCTCCAGGGCACGGAGGCCTATCTGGTTCAGCCGTTCTTCCAAAAGGCGGTTCAGGGCGGCCCGTTTCCCCCGTATTTCCGCCAGGACATCGGTGGAACTCATTTCCTTGGGAGTAATCGAAGAAACCGTCTGAATAAGATCTTCCTGGGGAACCCAGTAGCGGAGAAAGGAGCTGGAAGCATAATCGTAATCGTAACGGGCCATTTCCTTTGAAGACTGGATAAAGGCCGCATTCAGATCCAGACTCAGCCCCTCACTGCCCCAGTCCCGCAGTCTCGCGTTCTTCGCCAGTATTACCCGCCGTTCCCCGTCCCCCGTCCGGTCCAGAATCAGAACATTCCCGATGGCGCCCCCTTCCACTTCTCCCGTTACGATGATCGTATCTTTGAAACGTTTAACCGAATTGGCCTCCAGTTCCAGGGCCGGGGTAGAAACCAGGATAGTACGGTGCAGCTTATTGAACTGTATGGTCCCCGCGGGGAGGAGCACATCGTTGGTCAGAAACGAAAAGATTGAAATAATGATCCCCACCACGAGGGCGGGAAGATAGATGGTCCGGTATGAAAGCCCCGATGAGAGCATGACAAGAATTTCATTATCGCTGGACATACGGCCCACGGTCATCAGAGTGCCCACCATAGAGGCGAACGGGGCAGAAAGGGCAACCACCGAGGGCAGTGCATAGAGGACCAGCAGCGCAACCTGGCCGAAGGGCACCCGTTTGGTAAGAATTTCCTGAGCCAGAAGGAGAATCTGATTGACAAAAAAGATAAAGAAAAAAAACAAAAAGGAAACAAAAAAAGAAAAAAGCGCTTCGGTAACGATGTAGCGGAACAGAGTCCAGGAAACGGAACGGGAATGATTCATGTGCAGCTCCGGCCCGCCTTTGGCAAAAAACGTTCTACCGGCTCCTATTCAGCGTCCGGTAGAGCCGAAACCGCCGCCGCCCCGCTCCGTCCCGTCCAGCCTCTCCGCATCCTCAAGCGCCGCCTGAACCACCGGGGAAAAGACCAGTTGGGCAATCCGGTCCCCGTTCTCTATCGAACAGGGACCGGAACCGAGATTAACCAGAATAACCTTGAGTTCCCCCCGGTAATCGGAATCGATGGTTCCCGGGGAATTGAGTACCGTGAGCCCCGATGCGGCGGCAAGTCCCGAGCGGGGCCGTACCTGGGCTTCATAACCGGCCGGAATTTCCAGCATAAGCCCCGTGGGAATCATCACACGCCCCAGGGGGGGAACGGTAAGGGTTTCCGGCAGCCGGGCGCGCAGATCCATCCCCGCCGCCCCCGGGCTCTCGTAGCGCGGGAGGGGAAGCGACGGGTCCTGTCTGCGGACCCTGACAACCGGCATTCTATCCATACCTAGAAACGGCGGCCGCAGCGGGGCCGCTCATCACGTTTATCCCCATGCTCCGCAGGAGCGCCGTCGGGATCGATGGCGTCAATATAGGAAAGGTTAAGGCGGCCCATCTTGTCGACTTCCAACAACTTAACAGGAATCTCCTGCCCTTCCTTGACCACATCGGTTACCTGGGCGATCCGCTGGCGGGAAAGTTTGCTGATATGCACCAAGCCTTCCTTACCGGGCAAAATCTCCACAAAGGCGCCAAAGTCCATGATCCGCTTGACCACACCGTTATAGACACGGCCGGTCTCCGGGTCCGAGACAATTCCCTGGACCGCCGCCTTGGCTTCCTCCGCGTCCCGGGCGTTTTTCCCGTAAATGGTTACGGTCCCGTCGTTTTCGGTATTGATCGTAACACTGTACTGTTCGCAGAGGGCCTTGACGTTCTTGCCGCCGGGACCGATAAGGGCCCCTATTTTGTCCACCTCGATCTTCATCGTAACAATCTTGGGGGCGAATTCGCTGATGGAAGCCGCCGGCTTGTTGAGGGTCCGGTTCATGATCGAAAGGATGTGAAGCCTCCCCCGCTTGGCCTGGTCCAGGGCCTTCCGCATAATCTCCGGGCTTACTCCGGCGATTTTAATGTCCATTTGGAAACCGGTGATCCCGTTTTCGGTCCCGGCAACCTTAAAGTCCATGTCTCCCAGGTGATCTTCCTCACCCAGAATATCTGAAAGCACCGCGTAGCGGCTGCCGGGCTGGTTGCTTTCGGTGATAAGGCCCATAGCGATCCCCGCCACCGGCTTTATCATGGGCACCCCGGCATGAAGCATGGCAAGGGTTCCCCCGCAGACCGTCGCCATAGAGGACGAACCGTTGGATTCCATGACCTCCGAGACCACCCGGACAGTGTAGGGGAATTCCTCTTTGCCGGGAACCATAGCCTCCAGGGAACGGCGGGCCAGGTTGCCGTGGCCGATCTCCCGGCGTCCGGTCCCCATACGTCCTACCTCTCCCACCGAATAGGGGGGGAAATTGTAATGAAGGATGAAATTCTCCCGCTTGTCCCCGTCAATATCATCGAAGATCTGCTCGTCAAACACGGTCCCCAGGGTCGTTACCACTAGGGCCTGGGTCTCACCGCGGGTAAACAGGGCCGAACCGTGGGTCCGGGGCAGAATTCCCACTTCGCAGCTAATGTCCCGGATATCTTCGGTCCCGCGGCCGTCCACACGCCGGCCCTTATCCAGGATGGAAGAACGGAGAATAGCGTATTCCATCTCCTCAAAAAGGGCGTTAAAGAGCTTTTTCTGGCTTTCATCCGCAAGCTGGGCGGCATATTCCGCCGCAAGGCCGGACTTTACCTTACCGATAGCCTCGCGGCGCTCCTGCTTTCCCTTGAGGAAACAGGCTTTTTCCAGTTCCGGGTAGGCGGCGGCACGGATAGCATCGGCATGTTCAAGGCTATAATCCGGCAGGATCAGGGGCAGTTTGGGCTTCCCCGCCAGTTCCCGCAGCTTTTCCTGGAGGGCGCAGAACTCTATGATCACCTGGTGGGCCTTTTCCAGGGCCTCCACCATCAGGTCCTCGCTTACTTCTTTGGCCCCGCCTTCCACCATCGTGATGCCGTCTTTCGTACCGGCTACCATGATCTCCAGCGTCGAGCGTTCAATGTCCTGATAGCTGGGATTTACCACCAAAAGACCGTCTACCTGACAGATCCGCACCCCTGCGATGGGGCCGTTAAACGGAATGTCCGAGATATGGACCGCCGCGGAACTGGCGATAATGGCCAAGATGTCCGGGGGGTTTATCTGATCGGCGGAAAGCGTGGTGGGAACCACTTGGATTTCCCGGCCGAAGGCCTTGTCGAAGAGGGGCCGCATAGGCCGGTCGATGAGCCTGGATACCAGGATTTCCTTGTCCTTGGGACGGCCTTCCCGCTTGATAAAGCCGCCGGGAATCTTCCCCGCGGCATAGTATTTTTCGTTATAATCAACCGTCAGGGGCACATAGTCCAGCCCCTCTACAGCTTCACTTGAAGAACAAACGGTCGCAATAACCGCCGAACCCGCATATTGGGCAAAAACAGCGCCGTTTGCCTGCTTTGCTATCCTGCCGGTTTCCAGGATAAGATCCTTTCCGCCGATTTGTAATGTTACCTGTTGTGTCATTTATTTACGCAGACCCAGATCCTTGATAAGAGAACGGTAGTTCTCCAGGTTGACCCGCTGGATATACTTCAAAAGCCTCCTGCGTTTTCCAACCAGAATAAGCAGACCCCGCTGACTGGACTTATCCTTCTTGAACTGCCTGCAATGCTCCGTAAGATGGTTGATCCGTCCGGTAAGCAGGGCAATCTGGACCTCCGTGGCGCCTGAATCCTTTTCGGATTTCCCATACTTGGAAACAACGGACGCCGATTCTTCTTTGCTTAAAGCCATATATATTACTCTCCTATTGGGAACTGCATAACTCAACGGCTAGTACGTTGAGGTCGGGGGGAGCCAGGAACAAGCGCCCGGAATCCAGGGTGACGACCGTCTCCCGCCCTGCCGGGGAACCGGCCGTATAGACCCTGGCGGCATAGCGCCCACCGGGGGGCAGGACCCGCCCTTCTTTCCCCAGGTCATAGAAACAAGCTTCCCCGGTTTTCTCCGGCTCCGGAGTTTCCAGATCCACCCGGAAGGGACGGCCCAGCAGGGCCGCCGCCCCGGCCAAATCCCCGGCCAGCAGGGCCTGCCGTATACGGCTTGAACTAACCGGCGCATCCCCCTCCCGCAACTGGCTTACCAGTTCGGTATGGGTTCCAAAGGGCGCCGCCATATCCCGAATAGCCCGGGCGTCCGTATCCAGGCGGTAACCGCAGCGGAAACCATCACCTAATACCAGATAGGCAACCCGTTCAAGCCCTATACGAGTAACAAACTCTCCGCCAGTAATTTTACTAATATTCCCGGAAAAGTCAATAAGTACCACAAAACCGGCGCCCAGCGCCTCCAGGGTCTGAAGTTTTTGGGAGAGGCTGTAAATGTCTCCGGGATACTGTTCCGGGCAGAGAATCCTGCGGGGATTCTGAATAAACGTGATAAGCCCCCCCAGGGCCCCGTGTTCACCGGCGTAGTTCCGAATCTTTTCGATGAGCTTCTGATGCCCCCGGTGTACGCCGTCAAAGACCCCAATGCTCAGGGCCAGAGGTTGGGAAAATTCCGCCCGGATAAAACTATCCCAGTCAAAGACCTGCACGGGTCCCTCCTGTCCCGCAGTCCCCGGCGTAAACATAGCCGTAGTTCCAGCGCCCGTCCGCGGCCCGTTCCACGATACCGGCAAAACGATCCCCCGCGAAAACCGCCGCCGGGGCGCCTTCGCCGCAGAGCGCCCCCTCCGGAATCAGACCGGCCAGCAGGGAATCCAGCGGGCGGCCGTGAATCATGGGAAGCAGGACATCCGCCCCCGCTTCAAGGCGGGGGATTCCCAGGGCTTCAAACAGAGTCCGGTCCACGGGCCGCAGGGCCTCCCGATAAGCCCGGCTGACCCCTTCGCCCCCGGCGGCTTCCGGGCAAAGGGCGGCCTCCACGGAGAAGCCCGCCACCGCCAGCCTCCGCAGCTCCGCAAGGTGGGCCCGGGAACCGCAGGCCAGGGCAAGATCCCGGGCCAGAGAACGGATATAGGCGCCGCCGGAACAGCGAACGAGGATCCGGGCCAGCGGGGGCTCCCAGGAAACCAGGCGGAGTTCGTAGATCGTAACCGGCCGGGCCTTCATTTCCGGCTTCTCCCCGGCCCGGGCCAGTTCCGAAGCACGGCGGCCGTCCAGGTGAATCGCCGAATAGAGGGGCGGCGTCTGGAGAATGTTCCCCCGGAACCGGGGCAGAACTTCTTCAAACTGCTGCCGGGACGGAACGGGCCCCCGGGCGGCCGCGCTGCCCTCCGGGTCCAGGGTATCGGTTTCCGTGCCAAAGAAGATCGCCGCCAGGTAGGTTTTATCACAGTGGGAAATCCAGGGGCTTAACCGGGTTGCCCGCCCTGCCAGGACAATGAGCAAACCGGAGGCAAATTTATCCAGCGTCCCCGTATGGCCCACCTTGCCGGTCCCCAGGGCCTTTTTCACCGCCCATAAGGCTTCAAAAGAGGTTTGACCGGGGCTTTTATCCAGCAGCAGGAAGCCTGAAATTTCAGGACGGAGGGAAGAACCGGCCTCCCCGCCTCCGGGGACCGTTGTCTTCATCCGGCCGTATCGTCCCCGGAAACCCCGCCGCCCCCGGTGAGTTGTTCAATTTTTTTTACCAGATCGAAACCTTCCCGAATCCCCGCATCCGCGTGAAAACGGAGGCGGGGCATCTTACGGATCCGCATAAAGGAGGCAAGCTCGGTCTGGATAAACCCGGCGGCGTTTTGCAGTCCTTCCACGGCCCTGGCAAGGCTGCCGTGTTCCCGGACATTGGAAACATACACATCCGCAAAGGCCAGGTCCCGGGAAACCCGGACCCGGGTAATGGACAGCAGGAAATGAACCCGCGGGTCTTTGATCCTGCCTTCAAGAATAAGGGCGCCGATCTTTTGCTGTATCTGGCGCCCTATGCGCTCTGTTCTAAATTCTCCCATTGCCGCTTATTCCGTGGGGAGGGGAACTATTCCCCCCCCTTCGATGCGGAAGACAGCTTCCGCGCCACTTCCACAATCTCCAAAATTTCCAGTTGATCACCCACTTTAATATCGTGGTAATCCTCAATGCCGATACCGCACTCGTAACCGGCGGCCACTTCCCGGGCATCGTCTTTGAAACGTTTAAGGCTGGAGAGCTTACCCCGGTGGATCACCGTGTCCTCCCGGATAACATTCACGCTGCAGGAACGCTTAACCGTACCGGTAAGAACATAGCACCCGGCGATGGTCCCCACCCGGGGAACAGAAAAGGTATTCCGCACCTCCACCGTGGCAATAACATCTTCCCGGGTAATGGGTTTAAGCATCCCCTCCATTGCCTGCTGTATCTCGTCCACCGCCTTGTAGATCACATTGTAGCGGCGGATATCTACTTTTTCCTGATCCGCCAGGGTCTTTGCCTTGGGGACCGGCCTTACATTAAAGCCGATGATAATGGCGTTGCTGGCAATGGCCAGGTCCACATCCCCTTCGTTGATGGCGCCGGGCAGAGCCTGGATCACGTGGAGCCGAACCTCTCCGGTGGAAAGTTTTTCCAGACTGGAGCGCAGGGCCTCGGCAGAACCCTGAACGTCGGACTTGATAATAACCTTGAGTTCCTGAATGGCCCCGTCGCTGATGGTCTCCCGCAAATTGTCCAGGGTTATT
The DNA here is from genome assembly GCA_031268125.1 of Treponema sp. Classification (GTDB taxonomy): domain Bacteria; phylum Spirochaetota; class Spirochaetia; order Treponematales; family Breznakiellaceae; genus JAISFT01. The sequence goes on from JAIRXT010000151.1 coordinate 32,207, forward strand.
TTCTTGACGTTTTTGGCGTCCTCAAACCGCTTTAGTTCCTGCCGCTTGCTGGAAAAACCACGGGCAATCTTTTCATCGTCCACAACCTGCAGCGGGTCCCCGGCGTTGGGAATCCCCTCAAAACCCAGGACCTCAATGGGCATAGAGGGGCCGGCCTTCTCCAGCTTTTCCCCCTTGTCGTTGAATATGGCCCGCACCTTGCCGGGCCACACCCCGGCCACAAAGGAGTCCCCTACCGCAAGGGTCCCCTTTTCCACCAGAACCGTAGCCACAATGCCGCGGCCGTGGTCGATTCGGGATTCCAGCACCTTGCCTTCGGCGCTGCGGTCGTAGTTGGCCTTCAGCTCCAGTATATCCGCCTGCACGAGTATCGCCTCGATAAGCTTATCAATACCCTTTTTTTGCAGGGCCGAAAGCTCGACAAATATGGTCTGCCCGCCCCAGTCCTCCGGCATAAGCCCCAGTTCTGAAAGCTGGCTTTTTACCCGGTCGGGGTTTGCCTCCGGCTTGTCAATCTTGTTTACCGCCACAATGATGGGGACATCCGCCTCCTTGGCGTGGTTAATCGCCTCCACCGTCTGGGGCATGACCCCGTCGTCGGCGGCCACCACCAGAACCACAATGTCCGTTACCTGGGCGCCCCTGGCCCTCATACGGGTAAAAGCCTCGTGGCCGGGGGTATCCAGAAACGTAATGCTGCCCTGCCCGGCGCTGACCATATAAGCGCCGATATGCTGGGTAATGCCCCCAAATTCGCCGGACACCACATCGGTACTGCGGATGGCGTCCAGCAGCTTTGTCTTACCGTGATCGACATGGCCCATCACCGTTACCACCGGCGGCCGGGGCAGGAGTTTTGCCCCCGCGTCGGAGATGGTTTCTATCTGGGTCTCGTCGTACAGGCTGATGATCTTCACGTCGGTGCCGTATTCACCGGCCAGGATAGCCGCCGTATCCGCGTCTATCTGCTGGTTGATGGTAACCATCATCCCCATGCTCATGAGTTTATGGATCAGCTCCGATGCCTTTAGATTCATCTTGCGGGCCAGTTCGGAAACCGACACGCCTTCCATAATTTCGATAGACTTCGGCACCGGGTTGGCGATATGGGTGATCTTTTTCTTGGTCTGGAGGAGCTTCTCCTCCATTTCCAGTTCTTTTTCTTTCCGGTTGTAAACCGGCTTCTTTGCCTTAAAGGTCCGCTTAACTGCGGTCTTGCCCTCCGGCAGGGGGCCGGCGGCAGGGGCGCCGGGACGTCCGGGTCCGCCGGGGCGCGGCCCGCTAAAGGGCGGCCGGCCGAAACCGCCGGGACGGGGGCCCTGCCCCGGGGGGCCGAAGCGCCCACCGCCGGGACGGGGACCGGAAAAACCCTGCCCCGGAGGGCCGAAGCGCCCGCCGGAACCACCGGGACCGCCCGGCCCGGGGCGGCCTACGGGACGGCCCCCTACCCTGCCGGCGGCCCCCGCAGGACGGCCGGCAAAAGGAGCCCCGCCGCGGTTCCCATCGTCCCGGCGGCCCACGGGACGGCCCCCTACCCTGCCGGCGGCCCCCGCAGGACGCGCCGTTATCGAAAAGCCTTCGGTCCGTTCAGGCGGACGCTGGGGGCGGCGCTCCCCGGCGCCGGGATTGGTGGAAGTTCTGGCGGGCCCGGCCTTAAACGGCCCGCCTCTGTCGCTTTTAACCGCATCGTTTTTGACCACAGGGGGGGCGGCAGTTTTGACGGGCCTTTCGTCCTGTACCGGGACTTCGGCGGGGACCGGGACAGGCTTCGGCTCTTCCGCAACACCGTTTTCCGGCGGAGGCTTGACCGCGGCGGCCGGATGAGCGGCCACTACTACCTTCGGCTGAGGCTTTCTGCCCGCATTAAGCCCCTGGGGTTTCTTTTTCAGCACGATAACCTTGCGCGGGGGTGTTTCCGGTCCGGCGTTCTGCCGTTCCCCCCCGCCGTTTCGTGAAGCCTCCCCCTCGTTCTGGGTACGCTTAATAAGTTCCGCCTTAGGTTTCCGGGTGTTTTCTATTTCCTCAGCCATATTCCACCTTTATTTATGTTCCCTTACGGCCCGCCTTATGGACAAGCCGGTTCATTCCTCATCTTCTTCGTATTCAAAACTCAAACCAATACCGCAATTGGGGCAGACCGTCATATCCACGGTGATCTTGGCCCCGCACTCAGGACATTCGTATTCTTCAAGCCCGGCCTCCTCTTCTTCGGAAACACCGGCGGCATCCTCTTCCTGTTCGGCCGCGGCATCTTCTTCTTCCTCGACAATTTCCACATTTTCTTCGATAAGTTTACGCAGCACGTCGAATTGTTCCGCCCCGACCTCTTTGAATTCCTCAAGCTGGGCCGGAGTAAGGGCAAGAAAATCTTCGATGAACTCCACATTACCCGCTTTAAGGGCTTCAACCACGTCCGCCCTGACGCCGGGAAGCTCGGCAATACGGGAAAATTCCTCCCCGTACTCGTCGGCGTCCCCAAAAAGTTCGGAAACCGCCCGCCGGGATTCGGCAGCAATATCCATCTCCGCAAATTGGGCGTCGGTCTTTACATCGATATTCCAGTCCACTAGGCGGTTGGCAAGCCGGACGTTAAGCCCCTGTTTGCCGATAGCCAGGGAAAGCTGGGAATCGTTGACCACCGCCAGGGCCTGGTGCTTCCCCTCGTCCAGGATGATCACATCCCGTACCTCCGCGGGGGACAGTGCGTTCTTGATAAACCGCCGGGGGTCCGGGTCATATTTCAAAATATCGATCTTTTCCCCTTCCAGCTCCCGGATAACCGCCTGAATCCGCACCCCTTTAAGGCCCACACAGGCCCCCACCGGGTCCACATCCTCCCGGTTGGAATAAACCGCCAGCTTGGTACGGTAGCCCGGCTCCCGGACAATCTTGTGGATCTCCACCGTTTTGTCGTAGACCTCCGGTACTTCCAGCTCAAAAATGGCCCGGACAAAATCCGTATGAGTCCGGGAAAGAATCACCTGGAACCCCGACGCCGTCTTGTTGACCTCCGTAATCAGGGCCTTGATGCGGTCGTTGACATGGTAGGTCTCCCGGGGGGATTGAAATTTTTTGGGAAGTATCCCCTCGATCTTGCCCAAGTCCACGTAAATGGTGCCATTCCGCTCCCGCTGGTAGTAGCCAATGATAATTTCCCCCGCCTTGTCCCGGAATTCCGAGAAGAGGGTGTCCTTTTGTATCGCCCGAATGGACTGATGGGCGGTCTGTTTGGCGCTCTGGACCGCAACACGGTCAAAATCCTTGGGGTCCACCTCGATAAGGATCTCGTCCCCCACCTCCGCCTCCGGGTTCAGTTCCCGGGCGTCTTCAATATCAATTTCCGAAACCGGGTCGTAAACACCTTCAACAATCTGCTTTTGGGCATAGATAGAAACCTCCCGGTTGTCATCGCTAAAACGGACAATGGCGTTATCGGCATTGCCAAAGCGGCGCTTATAGGCGGCTATGAGGGTATTTTCTATGGTTTTGAGGATAAGCTCCTCTGATATTCCCCGATCCTGACTGATCTGACGGATCGCATCGGACATATCGGTTGCCACTCTGGTACCTCCCAACATAAAAAAAGGGCCGTTTGAAACGCCCTTTTTTGTTATGGAATCTCAACTGTCGCTGTTACTGTAAAGAAAACTGATGATCATGTCAAGCGGGTTCAGCAATTCCGAATTCAAAATTCCAAGTCCGAAAAGAGCCGTAAAAAATCATTGGCTTTCCTGCCGGCCGGACCCCATCTGCTTGTTTCGCCGCTCTTTTCGCCATTATCCCATCGTGAATTACCTTAAGCCAGGGGGTTTTCAAGGTAAAAAATGGTAAACCGGCCCCGTTCCATACTGAAGGGGAGCGGTCAAACAGCAAACCGGTAAAATACGGCGCACCGGCGCTAAATTCAGGTATGATCCGCCCAGCGCCACCAGGCAAGGGAAGCCAAGAGCCCCCCAACGCCCATAACAGCCAGCATCACTATGTCAACCGGCTGCAGCGAATTTTCCTCCATCACGTACATGAGCGGAATAGCCCAGGGGATATACCGGGTAAAAGGCAGCCCGCTGCTGTCAATATTAACATACAGAATCACCGCAACCGAAACGGCAACAGGCAGAAAGTAGCCGCGGCTGCAGAGGCTTAAAAAGAATACCGGCATGCAAAGCGCCAGCAGCATGACCGTCAAAATACCCTGCCGGGCAAGATCCTGCGCAGCAGCTTCCCATGTACCCGTAATTACACAGGACAGAATAAAGTTACCGGCAGACAATATCAAAACACCCGCAGCAAGGGCAATAACCTTCGCAAAAACGACCGTTGACCGGGCCGCGGGAAACACCAATAATTCTGTCGAAGTCTTATGAACAAACTCCCAGCCGAATATCCATGCCGCAATGATACTGAAACAAAAACTGCCCTCTATGTACAGCACATGCAGGGGAGAAAAACCAGGACCCAGAATCATGGACGGGGTAAAAATCGCAAAAACAAGCAGCGTTACCAGCGCTATTTTCGCCCTGAAAAATTTCACAAGCTCCACCCGTATACAAGCGTATAATGCGTTCACTGTACTCCCCCTACGATTCTTAAAAAATACCCTTCAAGGTCTTCTTCTTCCGTCTTTAACATGGTTAAGGAATGCCCGCTCTGTACCAGCAAAGCCGCTATTATTTCCGGTTTTGCCGCGGTTTTACCGGTTACCACCAGGGCTTCTTTATCCGCGGAATACGATACCTCGTACCCCTTTTGTTCCAGCAAAAGGCGGGTATCCTCAAGGCCGCAGGTTTTTACCAGAAGCCGTTTTTGACTAAGTTCCTCAAGGCGGCTTGTTTGAATTTCCTGCAATATCCGTCCCTGATGGATAATCCCAATCCGGTCTGCAAGCCGGGAAATTTCGCTAAGGATATGGCTTGAAATAAACACAGTAACACCGTCATTCCGCGCCATGTCCAGGAGCAGCTGCCGGATTTCAACTATCCCGGCGGGGTCGAGCCCGTTTGACGGTTCATCCAACACAAGAATTTGCGGGTGATGTATGAACGCCTTGGCAAGCCCTAACCGCTGGACATTACCCAGCGACAGGGCCTTTGCCTTCCGGTCCCGGAACGGCGTCAGCCGCAGTTTTTCTATTACGCCGTTTACGGCCTTTGCATCATTTATCCTATGCATACGCCGGACAATCTCAAGGTTTTCGGCCACGGTCAAATCAGGATAGGCGCGGGCCGTTTCCACAAGACAACCGGCCTGTTCCCACAGCCGGTAATTCCCGGCATGGACCTTCTGGCCGTTGATATACGCCGCCCCGGTATCCGGTTTTATCATGGCCAGCAGCATCCGTATGGTAGTTGTTTTCCCCGCGCCGTTCAAACCCAAAAAGCCGTATATCTCCCCGCCCTTAATACTAAGGGAAACAGCTTCAACAGCCCGGACTTTACCGTAACGTTTCCCCAGCTTTTCAGTAATAATAACATCTGCCGCCATTGTTTTATCTCCACCTATATATATGTTCTAAAATGCTAAACTGCCAGAGTACATTCAAACATCCCCAAGATTCAAGTCCATTATTTTAGCTTTCGTATCGTTCCTAACCCGCCCCGGTTAAATTGTACATTCGGGTTTCCGCGGTACCTAATACTGCCAACGCCGCCAATACCCGCCGCTAAATTATCCACGGCCCAAACGTGTGCCCTGCCAACGCCGCCGATATCAACAAAAACATTATTTGTACTAAATTCCCTGCCGTTAAACAGGCCGGCCCCGGAAATATTAATCAGTGCGGTTTTACTGCTTCCGGTTAATGCTACTTTCCCCGCCCCATAAACATTAACAGAAAGATACTCGCATTCTATATTACCGGATACTTCTCCGGCCCCGGATATTTCTATTGAAAATGACGGAACAGTTATAGCATCGATTATTTCAACCTTTCCATTGCTGTCAATTGAAATACCCGATATGTCAGGGCTGTAAATATCAATAATAAAATCATGCCTCATTTTTGTCGTTTTCTCAATATTTAATACGTTGTTAATTACATTAGTTTCAACATACCGGTTTAAATTTGAGTTAATCGCAACACTCAAACGGTTTTCTTTACCCGAATGGATACGAACTATGCTTTTCCCCTCAGAACCATAATGATTTGAAAAAGCTCCGGTTATTTGTATCTTTTCAAAGTCCGGCACAATTCTATCAAAGGTTTCCATCTTTCCCAGGCCATACCCTTTGCCGGAGGCGCAAGAAATACAGATCGCAAAAACGACACCCATAAAAACCGCATCAAACAAAAAAACC
>JAIRXT010000203.1 GCA_031268125.1 Treponema sp.
CAGGAGAAGGACATGCAAAATTTTGAGTACTACAACCGGACCAAGATTATCTTTGGCAGGGGAACGGAAAGCCGGACCGGGGCCGAGACCGCCGTATATGCCCGGCGTATTCTGCTCCACCATTCGGGGGGAAGCGTGGTACGGACCGGCTACCTGGATAAGGTAAAGGAAAGCCTTAAGGCCGCCGGCGTGTCCTGGGTGGAACTGGACGGAGTACAGCCCAATCCCCGGCTTTCCCTGGTCCACCGGGGTGTTGAGATCTGCAAGAAGGAAAAGCTGAATTTTATCCTGGCCGTAGGGGGCGGATCGGTTATCGATTCCGCCAAGGCTATCGCCATCGGCGCCCTCTATGACGGGGACGTATGGGATTTTTATGACCGGAAACAAACCGCCGCCAGGGCTCTGCCGGTAGCCGCGGTACTCACCATCCCCGCAGCGGGGAGCGAGAGCAGCGTCAGTTCGGTGATTACCAACGAGGAAGGACCCTGGAAATCCTCGGTGAACGACGAGTGTATCCGGCCGGTCTTTTCGATTCTTAATCCCGAGGCTACCTTTACGCTGCCGCCCTTTCAGACCGCCTGCGGGGTGGCGGACATGCTGGCCCATATCATGGAGCGCTACTTTACCCGGGAAGCCCATGTGGAATTAACCGATGAGCTGTGCGAGGGGGCCATGAGGACGATTATCCGCAACGCCCGGCGGGTTATCACCGGGGGCGGGGAACGGGACTACGGCGCCCGGGCGGAACTGATGTGGGCCGGTTCCATTGCCCACAACAACCTCCTTTCCACCGGCCGCATCGGCGATTGGGGGAGCCACGCCATTGAACATGAACTTTCCGCATTGTTCGACATTGCCCACGGGGCGGGGCTTGCCATTGTATTCCCCGCCTGGATCAGGTACAACATTAAGGAGGATACCCCCCGGCTGGCCCGCTTTGCCGCCAAAGTCTGGGGCGTAGACGGGGCCTATTACGATTACGAGCAGGCCACCCTTGAAGGGGTGTTACGGATGAAGAATTTCTTTACATCCATCGGCCTTCCGGTTTCCTTTGAAGAGGCCGGTCTGGACAGCGGTAAAATTCCCCTGATGGCGGAACGGGCGGTCAAATTCGGCCCCTTGGGGAATTTCCGCAGGCTTGACGCCGGGGACGTGGAGGCGATCTACCGCCTGGCCCTGAAATAAGCTAGCAGTTTGTTGTGCTTCGCGCATAAAACAGTAAAAATATTCACAAAGGTGAATATTTTTACCTTACAAACTGACACAAGAAACACGGGCGTAAGCCGGGATGTTGGAACGGTAGACAACGGGGACTTAAAATCCCCTCCCCGCAAGGGGGTACGGGTTCAAATCCCGTTCCCGGCATATCAGGAGGAGCAGTATGGTGCCAATAGCTTTGCTGGGAGCGTGGCATGTCCACACCCGTAACTTTATCGACAGGCTCCACGAATCGGGGGAGGGGAAGATAGTGGTAGTCTGGGACGAAGACCGTGCAAGGGGGAAAAGCTGCGCCGAAAAGTACGGCGTTCCCTTTGAGCCTTCGCTGGACGCCGCCCTTGGTTATCCCGGCGTAAAGGCGGTTATGGTGGAAGCCGCCACCGTACAACACACGGATATCATCATCAAAGCCGCGGAAGCGGGGAAGCATGTTTTTTCCGACAAGGTCCTGGCGCCCTCCACGGCGGAATGTGAAAAAATCAGGGAGGCCCTTGAAAGGCGGGGTCTTAGCTTTGTCGTTTCGATGGAGGCAAAGGCCAACGCCCCCTACCGCTACGCAGAAAAACTTATCGCCGGGGGTAAGCTGGGCAAGGTAAGCTCCGCCTATTTCCGGCGGGATCACGGGGCCGCGCTGGAACGCTTTTTGCCAGACTACTGGTACGATACCCGGCAGACCGGCGGCGGCGTAACCATCGATCTGGGCTGCCACGGCTTTTACCTGCTTAACCAATTCTGCGGCACGCCGAAGAAAATCACCTGCCTGATGAACGAACTGTGCGGCACCGGGGCGGATGAAAATTCCACCACCGTTATCGAATTTGAAAACGGCGCCATTGGCACAGCCCATACCTCCTTTGTCAGTTGGAAGATGGACAACCTGCTGGAGATCATCGGTACCGAAGGAATGCTGGTGGCCTCCGGTACGAATGCGGCCCAGTACCGGGTGTTTCTGCAGTCCCGGCATCTGCCCGGCTACGAGACATTGAGCCCCGTCCCGGCCCCGGAGTACGGCGGCAATGACGTGCTGCCCATCGTTACCTTTGCCCGGCTGGTAAAAAACGGGGAGAAAAGCGACAATCGTTACGGTATAGACCGGGCCCTTACCCTGACCCGTATCATTGAATGCGCCTACGAGTCCGCCCGGACCGGTAAAACGATCAACTATTAATTACAGCAATTTTTAGATTAGAGAGCCAATCCCAAAACTAATCGAGTTTTGGGATTGGCTCTACTTTGTGAATATGGCATTGAACGAAAATACCCTGCAATTTAGACATTTTTTATCTTGATTAACCCCCTTTATAAGCAATGTTGGTTTTATTTAGTACGTATGGGGTAGACGGGGAGCGGACGGGGAAGTACAGTGTATCAATGGCCTAAACTTGACCCACAATGTTCCACCGGGGCCGGGAAATTGCCGAAAAAACGCATGTAGAATCCGCCTCCGCTATTTTTATACGCTACGGCGGGGAATTCCATATGTTTTTCCGGCCTTTTTCCCGGCCCCGGATACACGACATGGGTCAAATTTAGCTTTTAT
>JAIRXT010000257.1 GCA_031268125.1 Treponema sp.
AACTGCGCCCTAAAAATCGCCGTAGCGGTAGAATTGCAGTTTCAGGTCCTGCGCGCATTGGAGGAGGTATTCAAGCCGCCGGACTTTAATTCCCCAGCCGGCATCGTCAGCGATGGTGTGGGTAGTAAGGGGCACGACGGAGCCTCCGCCGATAAACTTAACGGTTCTGAGCAGGGAGGTTATGGCGGCCTCAAATTCCGTATCGTCAGGATAAGTGATGTTGTCTATGGATACAGAAATGATGTATCCGGCTTTGACGGCCGCCCTGTCGTAGATATGGTAACGCACGCCGAATCCGCGCTGGACGGCGAAGGTATCCGCCAGGGCTTCGTGCATCCAGGGGTCCGAAAGGCCGAAGGGATAAGCGAAGGCACTCAGCGGAATTCCTGCCTGCCGGTAGCTTTCCACTTCTTCAAGGGTCTGCTCGTAGAATGTCCGGCGGGAGACCCGCGGCAGATTAAGATGGCTTTTTGTGTGGTAGCCTATGTCGTGTCCCCGGTCCAGGGCTTCCCGGCAGAATGGCGAAACGCCGCCGATGGTAAAAAAAGTAATTTTTGCGCCATAGCGGTCAAAAAGATCGAAGTACCGGGTCCACTGTTCCTGGTAATCGTCGTCCATAGACAGTAGTATTCCTGTGTCGTCGCGGGCAACGTCCCACAACAGGGTGTCCCGCAGTAATTCTGCGCTTCCTGTTTCCTGCACGGAAAAATCCAGTTCCCAGCGGGACCCGCCGGGGGAAGGCCGGGCATTTTCCAGATCGTAGTCTATTTTGAAGCCTTCCGATTCCGCGTGAACGGTAATATGCCGTTCCGTGTCCTGGGTAAAATATTTGATCAGCGCCGGGTCGTGGTCTTTTACGCGGCGGGCGATTTCTTCTATGGGCCGCGGGATCCGGACCGGGAGAGATGCGGCGGGGGGGATTGTCCCGGGGGAAGGTTCCGGGAGGGGCTCCGGGAAAGGTCCGGGCAGAGGCTCCGCAGGGGGCGCTGTGTAAATTTCGGGGTGTGTTTGGGGACGGGTGGCGCAGGCTGCAAGGGCGATCAGGAAAAGGAGAAGACAAAACGCCGGAAACCGGCGGGAGAGCCGGCGGAAATTTTGTTTCATAATTATATTTTTGCCGTTTTTGTTTTAACGTGCAAGATCCCGCATTGCCGGGTCAGCAATTCCGAATTCAAAATTCCAAATCCGAAAAGAGACGTAAAAAATTTATTGGCTTTCCTGCCGGCTGGAAAAATCCGGGGCCCCCACCCCAGATTCTTTCCACTTTTCGCTTTCGCGAAACTGGACCCCGTACCGCTTGTTTCGCATCTCTTTTCGCCGGTATCCCCATTGTGAATTACCTTAAGCCAAGAGTTTTTCAAGGTAAAAAAATGGTCAAACGGCTGCAGATACGGTTTCATACTGCTTAACGATCCCGTACCATTGACCATTTTTTAGGTTGAACGGTCATTTTTTTTGAATTCGGAATTGCTGTTGCCGGGTTTGTTTTCAAAAGCGCGGTAAGCTGATATTCGGCCGCCTCCGCCAGGGCCCGGCAGGTCCGCCCGGTGATTTCCAGATAGCGCGTGAAGGGATCCCCGGCCCGCGCCGGGTCCGATTCTTCCGCCGCTTTTAATTCCTCCGGGGAAGGGAAAAGAAAGCCCGCCACTTCTTTGACCTCGCTGTCCCTGATGGACCGGAGGGCGGCGTCCAGCTTTTGTACAATCCGCCCCTCCGCCGCCGCCTGTTCCGCCCGGCATTCCGCCCGGCGTTCCGGAGGCGTCCGCAGGCTGTTCCGGGCCAGGGACGCCGCAGCGGCGGCCTCGGTCATGATGGTTTTTAGGCCCCCGGTAAGGCGGTTCCGGGCGGCCCGGTAGGCCCGGCCCCGTTCTTCCGCCCCCCGGCGAAAATCTTCCGCAATGTCCGCGTAGAGTTTTTCCAGGCGGCTGTCAATTTCCGCCCGGCGCTCGGGGAGTTCCAGTATGGCGCCGGGGTCCGCACTTTCCAGGCCCTCAATGGCGATACCCGGACGGGACCCCGGGGAGACGATGCGGTAGTTACGGAGGGCGGGGTACTCCCGGAAGCGGCTTGCGAACCACGACGCGTATAGGGAGAGCCGCCGGTCCGTAAGGACCTGTCCGCCGTCCGCGTCCGCCGCAAAGAAGGGTTGGCCGTCCCGCAGCGCCCGGAGGGACCATGTTTCCGCGGGGACCAGCCTGCCCGATTCGGCATGGGAGCGGTTTTCAAAAAGGGCCCCCTTAAAATGGGTTTTAAGGCCGGGGAAGGACAGGTCCAGACCGGCAGTCCAGACGGCGGGGGCCCCCAGGGTCCGGGCAAAATCCCAGGCGCTGGCGGCCACCGATCCCCCCGCGCCCAGCGCTCCCTTGGGGTCAACCCGGTCTTCGATAAAGCAGCCCAGGGGGAACAGGGAACGGCAGAGGAAGGCCCCCCGGAATTGCCCGCGCAGCACCGGGGGGTAGACCGCCGATTCGGCAATAAGCCAGGTCCGCGCCGCGTTGCAGCGGTCCAGGTGGCGGAAATTCCAGTACTGGGGGTCCACCACGACGGCAAAATCCGGGTCCAGGCCCCGGTTGAGCAGGAAGCGCAGGCTGGTGTCCACCGCCACCACGACGCAGCGTTTCCTTATTTCGGGCAGAAAGGGGGCCGCCTCGTCCAGGGAGGGCCCGGCGGCGGCGAGAAACACGGGGATACCCCCGCTGCCGGAGGCGGGAAGGCTGCCGGGAGGCCCTCCCCCGGCCAGGACACCCTCCAGCCGGGCGATTCCCGGCAGGTCCCGGACGGCCTCCATGTTACGGGCCAGGTTCCGGACCCAGCGTTTGCCAAAGCGGCGCAGGGTGGCCTGGTTTACCTCGTCCCGGCTTAGATAGGCACTGACACCCTGTTCCACGGCGGTGTACCATGCCTCATCGGCGGCCATAAGGGCGCGGTTGCGGATAATTTCGGGCTTTCCCCGGAAAAAACCCAGGGCGTTTTGGACCGCGGTAACGCCGGCGTTTCCCCCCACCACAAAGATCAGCCGGTTTTCCGTAAGCAGAGGCCCCAGATTCCCGGCATCCAGGGCTTTGCGCAGTATTTTTTTCCGCCTTTCCACGATGATGAGGGGCCGCCCCGGCGCGGCTTTGGCGGCGGCGGCGGCGGCGTAGCCCAGGCCGAAGCCGAGAATCACAACGGGCGAATCGTTCCCGGCCCGGTCCCCGGCGCAGAGAAACCCGGTCAGCCGCTCCGCTTCACGGACCGGGTCCCGGGGGGAATGGACGTAGCGGCCCTCCAGGAGCAGCGTAGGATGCCCGGAAGGGGTGGCTTCGATACGCAGTTCCCCCTCCTCCCCCGGCGTATCCCGCTCCAATTCCTCCAGCAGGCCGGGGTACAGTTTGGCAAGCAGATTCGGATCCATGGGGCCCCTATTCAAATTCCAGGTAGATGATCGTCTCCGGGGTAATGGGCGTATCGGGGGGCGGATTCTGGCGGCGGACCCAGCCTTCACCCTGCATTTCGACGTGAAGATCGTCCCGCAGGAACAGGGGGATAAGGCTGCGTTTGGACAGGCCCGTAAAATCCGGGACGACATCGCCGATCACCGGAACACGGTCCTGGGGCAGCGTTACCTGGGACGGGTGGAGGACCAGCGGATTAAGGCCCCGGGGAATTCCCAGATACTCCACCAGGGATTCGGCGGCCTGGCGGATGGCCGGGGCGGCGATGCGGCCCGCCAAAATCTCCCCCTGGGGTTTGACGATGACCAGGTAGAGGACCAGGGAAGGGGATTCCGCGGGGAGCAGGGCGATACAACTGGCGATCACTTCCGTATCCGAATATGCGGAGATTCCGGGTTCGGTGAACTGGGCGGTACCGGTCTTTACCGCCAGGGAAAGGTCCTGAACATTGGCCCGCCAGCCGGTACCGATGTTGCTGGTTACATCCACCATAGCGGCACGAATCGCCTGCGCCGTCTCCGGCTTGAGAACCTGCCGGGCGGGACCGGAATCCCAACGCCGGATTTCCTCCCCCTCCGGGGAAGCAATCCGGGAAACCACCCGGGGGGACACCATAATGCCGTCGTTGGCAATGGCGCTGGCCGCCTGAAGAACTTGCAGGGTAGAGACCGATAGTTCCTGCCCTATGGCGATGGTCGCTTTGGAACGGCCGGACCAAAGGTCCGTGGTACGCAAAATGCCCGCCGTTTCGCCGGGGATGCCGCTCTGGGTCCGGGAACCAAAGCCGAAATTCCTGAGCCCCTCGTAAAAGGCATCGTCCCCCAGTTGTTCCGATGCGTAGGCCGCGCCGGCGTTGCAGGAAACAACGATAATGTCCTGGAGCGTTACCCTGCCGTGGGGCGCCAGACATCTGATTCTGATTCGTTCCCCCCGGCCGGTAATATATTCGTAGTAGCCGTTACAAATAAACGCAGTCTCCCCGGTGATGGCCCCCCTGTCCAGCAGATTTGCCAGGGAGAAAATCTTGAAAACCGACCCCGGTTCGTAGGCCCATACCGCCGGCCGGTTCATCCGCTGGGTTTCGGAAGAAGCGCGGATATTGTTGGGATCGTAGCCGGGAAGGGATGCGGCGCCCAAAATATCGCCGGTACGGGGGTCCATAGCCAAAAACATGATCGATTCGGCGTTGGTTTCCCGCAAAGTTTCTCCGGCGATCTGTTCCAGGATGTACTGCACGTTGGTATCGATGGTCAGTATCACCTGGTTGCCCTTTTCCCCGTTACCGGCAAGGTCCTCCTCAAAATTGTATTCAATCCCCTCAAGCCCCCGGTTTTCATCTCCCACAAAACCGATAATCTGGGAGGCTAAATTCCGTTCCGGGTAGATTCTGCCGGGTATGTATTCCAGGCCGATACCCTGCAGCTTCCCCTCCGCCTGGGCTTCCTCGATAAGTTTGATGGTCGATTCGTCAATCTGTTTTTTGAGGTACACAAAATCGGTGGGGGAAGTCATGATTCGTTCCCGGACGGATGCGGCGTTTTGTTCCAAAAGGGGGGCCAGTTCCTGCCCCACGGCTTCCAGGTCCTGAATGCCGGAACGCCAGGCCGTTACATTGGCAAGCCGGGTGTAAAGGGCCAGGACCCGGCCGTTCCGGTCCAGGATGGGACCCCGCTCGGCGGGACGCTCCTGACTCCGGCTTATCCCGCTTTCCCCGCCGCCCAGCATCAGGTAGCCGTAGCGTCCAATCAGGACCAGAGCGGCGGCAATCATAAACCCCGCAAAGAATTTGAAACGCCGGGGAACTTTTTGCGGACCCTGGTAATTGAAGGGGTTTGTCATTTAATACCCAGTACCTTCCCGATGATGTTATCCGCCGGTACCGGCCCGTAGGACCGGGAATCGAAGGATTGGACTCCGTTGTCTCCCAGGGCGATAAAATCCCCCTTCCCCGTCAATCCGGCGCAGCGTTTAACGGCAATTAAGTCTTCGGGGGTATAAAAAACCACCACTTCCCCCGGTGCAGGATTATCCCATCGCAAAAGGTAGGACCGGGATCCGGGAAGCCGGAAACCGTAACGCAGGCGGCTTATTACCAGAATGGTTCCCGGCCGGATTGCGGGACTCATGGAACTGCCCTCGGCGATCATGAAATCAAATAAAAACAACTTTAATCCAAGGGCAACGACAAAGGCCGCAGCGATTCCCGGCAATAATTTTTGTGTATCCCGCCTTGCCATTGGCGGGTCTTCCCCCATCACAGAGCGAGTATAATGAATGACTTTCCTTATGTCGATAAAGAATTATGTCAAATATTGTAGTAACACAGCATATTAAACGCCGGGTAAAGAGGAAAAGCTCCCCTCCTCCTTTTCGCCAGATCGTCAAGCGCAGCCCCCCCGGCCGTACATTTTTGGGCATGTTTTTTGCCGGTTCCCCCGGACAATCTTTGAACCACCGCCGGCCGGAAAAACAGGCCGGAATATCAAAAAAAACCGCCCCGGACCGGCTTATCCCGCGAAAACCGGCGAAAACCGGCAAGAACAGGAAAAACAAGAAGAAAAAGGCCCCCGCCAGGACTCCCTGGTCTTTCCGGCATTTCATGTTTGGCGACGACGGGCTGTTTCCCACGCCCCTTTTGGACCGGCAGCCGGTACCGGAGGCGGTTCTTCCGGCTGAAGCAGGAAGCCCGGCGGGGGGGGCCGGAAACCGGGAATTCCCCCTGATGCCGCTCATTGCGGCGGCCCTGACCATCGCCGCCTCCGTAGCCGCCATCAACTGGAAGATGCCCGTCATACAATCCGTGCTGGCCGGTGAGGGGTTTTACCTGGGGGCCGCCGGCCGGGAGGAAGAAGGGCGGAACCTGGCCTATTACGCCGGTCTTTACCCCGTCCCGGCGGAAGAAACCGAAGAAATCCCCCTGGATCTGGGGGAAACTTTCCACTGGGACGAGTACAAGGTTGCCAGGGGGGATACCCTTTCGGAAATTGCCGCAGCCCGGCGGCTCGATATGGGCACCCTCATCGCCTCCAACGGCATTACCAACGCCCGGCGGCTGCGGGAAGGGGAGATTCTGCGGGTTCCCAGCATGAACGGGATTCCCTACACGGTAAAGACCGGGGACACCCTGTCCAGCATTTCCACCGCCAGCGCCGTACCCCTGCAAGTAATCCTTGATGTCAACGATCTGGAAAGCGCCGTGATAAATCCGGGGATGAATCTGTTCCTGCCCGGCGCCCGGATGCCCCAGGAAGAAGTCCGCATGGCTCTGGGTGAATCCTTTATCTATCCCGTCCGGGGCGTTCTCAGCAGCCCCTACGGCTGGCGCGTCGACCCCATTGCCAAGGTTGAACGTTTCCATTCGGCCCTCGATCTGGCCGCTCCCCTGGGCACTCCGGTTAAGGCCACGATGGACGGAAAAGTATCCCGGGTGGCGGCAAATTCGGCGTACGGTAACTACATTATCATTACCCACCAGGGATCATACCAGAGTCTCTACGCCCACTTGAGCGTAGTTTCTGTGAAGCAGGGAGCCTGGGTTACCCAGAATTCCAAAATCGGCGAGGTGGGCAGTACCGGTTACAGCACCGGCCCCCATCTGCACTTTTCAGTGTTCAGGGATAACAAGGCTATAAATCCCCTTGAAGTTCTTCAACGGTGATATTACGATAAGGGATGATAGGCCCCGGTCTTTTACAATCCCCCGGAGGAAAGTATGCGAAATTTGGTACTGATTTTAATTTTTTTTATTGCGGTAGTCATCTTTATCAGGGCCTACGAGAATCCCGGGGGTAAGGTAAAAGGCGGCGGAACTACCGCCGAATTCGATATTAATCAGTAAAAGTGTGTAATGAGCATGAACGCCGAAGAACAATTTCCCGGGGCCGTTGCGGATTCTTTTGAGTCCATACTGGACAATGCCTGTTCCCGGCTTTTTGAGCGGAAAGTTCGTTATTCCCTCCGGCGTATTCAGGAATTGGAAGAAATTCTGGAAAAAACAGAACGGGACCTGGACGAAATACTCCTGTGGGAACGCCGTCCCCTCCCCCGGAATCCCGTTCCTTCCCGCGTGGTTTCATGAAGCTTCGTTTTTTTGCGCCGGTTCTGTTATGTGCGGTCCTGCGGTTCCCGGCGGCGGCGCTGGTCAACTTTGGGGGCCTGGATCTTTCCGATGATAACCGGCTCCTCTTCCGGGCCGATGTTGTTCAGAGCGGTTTCCCCCCCCAGAATGCCCTGTTTGTTTCCCGGCTTACGGACCTGGCCCTTACCCAGTTAACCGCTTTCCCCGAACAGATGGAACTTATCGGCAACGGCAGGCTTATCCAGATACGGAACGCCTTTGGGTCCCTGCGTATCCCCCTGACAGGCGGGCTGCCCCAGGCGGTCGCGGGTATTCCCTCGTTTGTATCGGGGAAGGCCGTTACCGGCGGCCGGGTGGAGGACATGGCCGCCTCCCAGGACGGCCGCTGGCTTCTCTACGTCGAACCCGTAAGCCACGCCTACGGGAACCTGATCCTGGCGGATACCCAGCTTGGGGAGAAAAAAACCGTGGCCCTGGATATAGAGCGGCCGGCGGGCCAGTTTCCCGCCTGCTGGAGTCCCGATTCCCGGGTCTTCGTCTATGCCCTGCAGGGCAAACTCTACTACTACACCGTAAATCCCGCCCAAATCGCCGTGGTGGACGACCGTTACCGGCTTATCGGCGAGGGGACCATCAATTCCGTCTCCTGGAACCGCAACGGCGACTTTTTTTACATGAAAGGGGCCACCATATTCAAAGTCCGGGGTTCGGAACTTTTCGCCCGGACCCTCTATGCGGATTTTCTGGAAATCGGCGCCGTATCCGGGAAGATCCCCTTCGACTTTGACGGAAATTTCGACCGCTTTTGGATTGCCCCCGACGCCCGGTCCATCCTCTTTTCCAAGGGGGGGCGGAATATTTTTTATTATCCCCTGGAGATGGACGATTTTAACACCGTCGAGGCAAGCCTGCCCTACCTGGTGATCCCCCAGTGCAGCTACGACATAAACGTCCTGTGGGCCTCATCGGGAACCTTGACGGTGATCGCCAGCGTCATACGGGAAGAAGGCCCCGTTAGCCTGGTGTACCGCCTTACCTCCCAAACGGATACCGGGCCCAACGGCACGGCGGAACGCATGGCCTTTGTCCCCCTGGAGGCGCCCCCCGGTTTTAGCGGGGCCCTGTCGCCGGATGGAACCAAAGTCCTCTTCTGGGGGGACCAGGGGATTGTCCTCTACGATTACATCAACTGGCGGATTCTGCGGACCGTTAGTTCCCGCCCGGCCTTTTCCTGTTTCTGGATCAGCAACGAGGAATTCGTTACCGGCGATGACCGGCGGATAGAGCGGGTACAGGCTTCCGGGACCCGCAGCCTGCTATGCCTGTCGGGAATTTCGGACTATGCGTTTGAGGATCGAAGCGGCGCCCTGCCCCGGATTTTGGCCCAGACCGGCGGCGTCTGGTTTGTTACCGACGGCATTTCCCCCTGGGCGGAGGCCCCCAACCTTCAGCGCCGCGGGGCCTCCCTGGTTTCCGGCCGTTACCGGGTCTACCTGGAAGCCCAGCCCCTGGGGCCCTACGAAAACCTCCCGATGATCCGCAACACCGCCGGGGTGGGAACAATGGCGCTGATACCGGGAATCCAGTACCAGCGGGAAACCGCCGCCCGGGAACTGGAGGCCGCGGAGGGCTTTTTTTCCCACGGACCGCGGACCGGGCTGCGGGAAGTGGCCCTCAGCTTTGATCTGTACGACGATATTACCGGCCTTCCCCAGGCGCTGGATTCCCTGCGCCGTTTCGGTTTTAAGGCCACTTTTTTCCTTAACGGCGAGTTTATCCGCCGCTACCCCGAAGCCGTCCGGATCATCGCCAGGGCAGGGCACGAAACCGCGTCCATGTTCTTCGCCCCCATCGATCTTTCCGATTCCCGCTTCCGCATCAACGCCGATTTTATCTCCCGGGGACTAGCGCGGAACGAAGATGAATTCTACCAGGCCAGCAGAGGGGAGCTTGCCCTGCTCTGGCACCCCCCCTACTATGTCGGTTCAATCGAAATTGCCGATGCCGCCGCCCTGGCGGGCTACCGCAGTTCCGGCCGGGACGTGGACCCCCTGGACTGGGTAAGCCGGGAAGACGCCCGCCGCATGGGAATTCCCCAGTATCCCGCCGCCGATATGATCGACCGGATCATGGAGGACAAGCGTCCCGGTTCCATCATCCCCGTGCGGCTGGGTTCCCTCTCCGGCGGCCGTTCAGACTACCTTTTCCTGCGGCTCAACGTCCTTCTGGATGCCCTGGTCCGGTCCGGCTACACCGTAGCCCCCGTCTCCACTTTGATGGAACACGCAAAGTAGCCGTAATCCCGTCAGCAATTCCGAATTCAAAAAAAATGACAGTTCAACCTAAAAAATGGTCAATGGTACAGGCTCGTTAAGCAGGATGAAACCGCATCTGCAGCCATTTGACCATTTTTTTACCTTGAAAACCCCATGATTTAAGGTAATTCCCGATGGGGATACCGGCGAAAAGAGATGCGAAACAAGTAACGGGGGTGTCGGTGGAAAGAATCTGGGGTGGGGGCCCCGGATTTTTCCAGCCGACAGGACCCCCAATGAATTTTTACGTCTCTTTTCGGATTTGGAATTTTGAATTCGGAATTGCTGTAATCCCGTCATTCAACCTTGAACTTGGAAACTTCCTGTACCAGAACATCAATGCTCTGTTTGTTTTCCCCGCTGATGGTATTTACCTCGTTCACCGCCGTATTGATCTCGTCCGCCCCGGCGGCCATCTCGTTCATGCCGTTGGTAATTTCCTGAGTTGCCATTTCCAGGTTCCTTCCCTCATGGATCACTTCCCTGGTCCCCTCCAGCATCTCCGTGGCGCCTCCCTGGACCATCTGGGTAACTTCGTTTAACCGGCTTATGGCCTCCAGAATCTGCTGGCTCCCGGTGTTTTGTTCCTCCATCGCGTTGCGGATGTTTTCTTCCTGATCCGAAACGGTTTTTACCCCCGAATCAATGGCTTCAAACTTGTTGAGCACCTCGTCGGTGGATTTGGTGATCTTGTCGATAGATCCCTTAATCTTTTTCAGCACCGTAGAAATGGTTTTGGACTGCTCCCCGGAACTTTCGGCCAGTTTGCGGATCTCATCGGCAACCACGGCGAATCCCTTGCCCGCCTCCCCGGCGTGGGCCGCCTCTATGGCGGCGTTCATGGACAGGAGGTTGGTCTGGCTGGCGATGTTTTCCATCACCGAGTTAATCTCTAGCAGCCCCTCGGATTCCCGGGCAATCTCCTGGATGTCCGTGGCCACTTCCCGGAGCCCTGACCGGCCCACTTCCGAAGCAGCCGCCAGGTCATGCACATTGCCGGCGTTTTTAACCAGCGTATGGGTAACGGACTGGATATTGGCCAGCATCTCCTCAATGGCCGACGAGGACTGGGCTACGCTGGAAGTCTGGGTGTTGATATGTTCGTTCAGCTTGTTGATGTTGACGGTAATTTGTTCCATGGTGGAATTGGTTTCCGTTACGGAAGCGGACTGGTTGATCACCCGGCCTTTGACGCTCTGAATATTGGCGGTAATCTGGTTCACCGCCGCGGCGGTCTGGGCCATGTTGGACGCCAGCTCGCTGCCGATGTTGAACAGGGCCACCGTTTGCTTTTTGATGCTTACTATCAGGTTCCGGATCTTCTCGAGAGTCTGGTTAAAGTGGTGGGCCAGGTCGCCAATCTCGTCTTGGGATTTATGCTCAATGGTTTTAGTCAGGTCTCCCTCCCCTTCGGCAATATCCTTAAGCGTATTGGATACCTTGGCAATAGGGTTGATAATTCTGCCGACGATGACAAAGGTTACTGCCGCCGCTACTACCAGGGCAATAATCGCCAGGGTAATGGTAAATGAAGTCATTTGGGTTACCGCCGCCATAACGGTTTTTATCGGTACGGAACAGATCATGCTCCAGTTAATCCCGGTTTCTCCAAAGGGAAAAGGATACGTCTGAATAATATCGTTCTTGTTGTTTGTAAATACCGGTGTTCCCAGCCGTATGGAATCTTCAATGGTCTTAACGCCATTATCGCCAAAGGCTGTCACTAAAAAGGGGTGGAATTTTTTACCCAGTCTTTCGCTCTTTGGGTGAGCCACAATGGTCCCGGTACCGGAGTAGAGGGCCACATATCCGTCCTCGTAGGGTTTCACCCCGTTCAGCATTTTCTGGGAAGGAGCCAGATTGATGTTAATGCCCACTACCCCGACCACCTGCTTGTTTTTTTCCATCGTGATGGGGACATAGAACGTTGCTACCAGGGTATTTTCACCTGCCAGATTCCAGAATTCGGGATCATAGACTACAGGAATTTTCGCACGGGAAGGGTCGTCCAGAGCAGCCAGGATTTCCCGGTAATTCGAATAATACCGCAATTGTATGGGCTTGTCGGGGGTTTCCTGGTAATACCAAGTGATAAACAAACCGCTTTCATCGGTTCCCGGCGTATTGGCATACCTTGATTCCAGGTTGTCGATGCTCCCCGGTTTCCATACGGTAAAAAGTCCTACAAACTCGGGATTTTCCATAAAAATCGTACGAAGTATTTCGTTGTACCGGGAGCGCCTGTTCTCCGGCTCTATCTGTTCAAAATTATTCATAATCTGGGAAAGATAGTTTATGGCATCATAATAATGCTGATACCGGGCATGGATTTCCCCGGCATGGACGCCTGCGAGGTTTTGCAATGTTTCCCTGGCCTCATGTTCCTGAAGACTTTTTGCCTGGATCAACAGAATACCAGATATGGCGGCGATTATCATCATTAGCATAAGAGCAATGATGATGGTGAGCCTGAATTTAAGTTTCACGGCATACACTCCTCCCAAACATGATATAACTTTAGCATGCATGCGCATGAAAATGTCTGGTACTTTAAGTGTATTAATCCTGCCGCAGTTGGCAGAGATGATATTAAAATTTGTAAGACTTTCTTCCAGAAAAAACAAGTTGATTGTTTCGCCGCCCGGAGTTACGCATGCTGGAAAACTATTTATCCTTGAATTATGGAATTTCCCCGGACGGCAAATTAATAGTATCTTTCACATGCAGGCCCTGTAATATTATCAAACCGCAAAAAATGCGAATAAAATTAATTACATCATGAAAAAATGCAAAAACATGCCGCATTGGGGCCGTTTGGCAG
>JAIRXT010000040.1 GCA_031268125.1 Treponema sp.
GCAAGATCGTACTTTTCCTGCGAAACTCCCTGGGCAAGCCCGGTAAACACCTCAAAACAGTGGGCAATCGAATCCAGCGCGCCGTCAATGGTAACGGGAATGGGCATACTGGCGGTAACATTGTAATCAAACACCGCGTAAAGCGGCACGATGGCATCGTCCACCACCAGTTTTTTTTGTCCCACCACCGGATCGGTGATGTTGGAATACTTGGTAAGGTGAGCGCCGGAGCTGGCAGAGGTCTGCACGGCGATAAGAGGGAACAGTTGTTTCCCTGTCTTCTCCAACGCGGCGCCCACAATCCCGGTCCCGAACCAGTGATCGATCTCGGGGCTTATGTCCTTGCCCAGGGTGGCGAGAAAATTTGCCGCCTTGCACGCGTCAATGGTGGAACCGCCCCCCACGGCGATGATCACATCCGGCTTGTGATGGAGTATATAGGTTTCAATCCGGTACACATCCACTCTGGGCGCGTTCGGTCCGGCGTCGCGAACAATAGTTCCCCCGGCAAGACTTACCCCCGCTTTGTTAAGCGCTTCCGTAATCGCATCGGCCACGGGCTTCATGTAGGTGGTGTTGCAGATAACCAGGGCGGTCTTGCCAAACCGGGCGGCGATCTTCCCAACCTCGGGAAGCACACCCTGGCCAAACACGTAGTTGTCTCCCTTCCACGCCGAAAGCAGTTTTTGTGATTTCTCAAATAATTCGTTCATAATCATACTCCTTTTATTCAAAATGACGAATATGGGCAATGTCATTCCCCATATCACAATCGGTGTTATCATTCACAACGATCTCCACCACATAGGGCCCTTTGGCCGCGGCGGCATTCTTCAACGCCTTGTCCAGTTCGGCGTAGGTAAATACCCGTTCCGCTTTGCAGGCAAAGCCCTCCGCAACCTTCACATAATCCATAAGGGTTTTGTTTTCCTTCATGGCCACCTGATACTCGTACTGATAGGCGTACTTCTGATTCTGCCGGATAAGGCCCAGGTAGGCGTTGTTGATGATGAGCACCACCACCGGCAGATTGTAGGCCGCCGCCACCCCCAGTTCCTCCACCAGGAAGGTAAAGCCGAAGTCTCCCATAAGGCACACGGTTTTCCCGCCCGTGCCTGCTGAAGCGCCCACCGCGGCGGGAATATCATAACCCAGGGTTCCCGCCCCACCCGAGGGGTAGTACTTCCGGGGCTTGTTTATCCGCTGGTACTGGCCGCTCCAGATTTGGGTTATCCCGCATCCGGTGGTATACTGGGTTTCTTCATCAAAGGCCCGGTTGATCGCCTCGAACACTTCCCGGGGGTCCATCACCTCTTTGGAGGGGTCCGGCTGGCGGATATATTTTTTCCGCATATCCGCGTAGGACAGGGCCGGAGCCGCCCGCTTCCGGGGAGCTCCCGCTTTTTTGGCGGTCTCCAGAAGCAGGGGGATCGCATCGGCGGCATCGGCGGCAATAGCCAGATCGGTCTTAAGTATCTTGCCGAGTTCCGTGGGATCAATGTCAATGTGGATGATCTTCCGTTCGCCCTGGTAAACCGCGGCGTTCCCGGTATGCCGGTCGGTAAAGCGGCAGCCCACCCCAAGGATAAGGTCAGAGGCAAGCAGCACATCGTTCCCGCTGGAAACCGCGCCCACCTGGATGCCGGCCTGCCCCGCGTTCAGGGGATGATCGACAGGAATGCCGCCCTTGGCCATATAGGTAGTGATCACCGGGATATTCATGTATTCGGCAAACTCCGCCAGCGCCTTTTCGGCCTTGGCAAGGATCACCCCGCCGCCCATAACGATGACAGGATTCTTCGCCTCGTCCAGCAGCTTTACCGCTTTTTCGATGAGCGATGCCGGCGGCTTGGGGCTTTTGAGCGTGGAGGGGATATAAGCATCAAGGTCGAATTCGATCTCCGCCATCTGTACGTCCAGAGGCAGGTCGATAAGCACCGGCCCGGGCTTTCCCGAACGGGCGGATTCAAAGGCCTCGTGGAAAATTGCGGGCACCATGCGGGGATTTTTGATGCACCAAGATTTCTTGCAGACCGGTTTTACAATTTCCGCAATGTCCACACACTGAAACGCCCCCCTTCCCAACTGGGCGGTAACCGCCTGGCCGGTAAGGGCGATAAGGGGAATGGAATCCTGCCACGCGGTATACATGCCGGTAACAAAGTTTGTGGCCCCCGGCCCGGAGGTACAAAGCGCCGCCGCTATCTTTCCGGTAGCCCGGTAATACCCGTCCGCCGCGTGGACCGCCGCTTCCTCATGGCGCATAAGGTAATGTTTTATCGGGGCCTTTTCCAGATGTTTGTACAGGGCGTTGATTCCCGCGCCAGGAATTCCAAAGGCATCGGTAACGCCCTCTTTTTCAAGAATTTTGACAATTGCTTCTGAAGCTGTCATGCTAAAACCTCCAAAACTAATTATAAAATCAAAATAGTTTTCCCAAAAAACTGAAATTTTGGGAAAACCTCAATACAAAGCTCTTTCAAAACCGGCGTTTTGAAAGAGCAGCCTTAAATGTTACTGCCAAACTCATTGGGATTAACTATAGATCATAACGCCACGTCCCGCTGGCAGTCCTTGGAATAGATGTAGGTGAAGTTGGTTCTTCCCACACCGTAGGCGGCCTGGGTTACGTAGGGGCCAAAGAAAACAAAATCGTTCTGCTTGATCATCCGCCATTCGTTGTCCAGGAGGTAGCAGCCTTCGCCTTCCAGGATATATGCGCCGTGCTCCTGGACGTGGGTTTCCACAAAGGGGTGGCAGCCGCCGGGGGCGAAAGAAAGGATGTGCATATTCATATCGAAGCCAATTTCAATGGGGAGCAGATCTTTGATAAACACATTTTCCATGCCGTCGTAAATCCGGTAGCTGAGATCATTAACGTTTCCGTATACCCTGCGGGCGGCGAAACCCTTTAAGGGAATGTACCGCTGTTTGTAGAGCAGAGCCTTCATCCCGGCGGCCCCGGCGCTGCGGAATTCCAGCCCTTCCCCGGCGGGGGAAAAGAGGTAGGACCCGGCTGCGGCGGTATAGGTTTCCCCCCCGGCGGCGAGGCTCCCTTCACCTTCAATAATGTAGATGAAGGTTTCGATACCCTCCTCCCTGCCGAAGGGCGCCGCGGTGCCGCCGCCTTTCTCCGCTTCAACCACATACTGCACAAAACTGGCCCCCATTTTTGGGGAGGCCACAATGCTTACCCGGCAGCCTTCAATGCCGGGGACCACGTTGTTCACCAGGCCCTCCGGAGGGATCACCGCGTAGAGGCCGGGCTTGAGTACCGACCGGGTGGCTAAAATATCCTTGGGATAACCCATGACTAACTCCTTCTGTTCATTTTGCGTAAAGAATTACCGCGATATATTCCAAATCAACGTCGCCTGCGTTTTCAATGGAATGGGAATCGCCGTTTCTGCATTGCATCATGTCCCCCGGGCCGAGTTCGCCGACAGTTCCGTTGTCGTTGACCCGGGCCCTCCCTTTGAGAATGTAGTAGGTCTCAAAATCCCCCGTATGGGTATGATAGCCGATGGAGCCTCCCGGAGGAATGATGCTCACCCCGAGAAGCCGTCCGGTCCCGTACAGTTCTTCCCGTTCCACAATGTTAATAACCCGTACCGTTCCCTGGCCGCCCTTCAGGTTCTGCTCAAGGTCAACGCTCAAATCTGCCGCTTTCTTGATCATGATAAATCATTCCTCCGATTCTTTTGATACAAAAGATTAAACCACCTGCATATCCCGGATAAGGTCGTAGATGATCACCACCGACTTGGCAATGTCCCGGTATTCGGTCCACTCCTCGGGACAGTGGCTGCGGCCGTCCTTACTGGGGACAAAGACCATCACCGTGTCCAGAACATGGCCTATGGCGAGGGCATCATGTCCCGCCCCGGAGGCCATACGCCTGAAGGAATAGCCCCGGTCCTTGCAGTGTTGTTCCAAAGTAAAGAGCATATTCCGGTTCAGCTCCACCGGGCTTATGGTCAGCTTGTTTTCCATTGTGAAGGATGCGCCGTTCTTTTTACAGGCCTCGTCAAGCTCCCAGCGGATCTTTTCTATAATTTCGTTGATGATCCCGTTGTTGCGGGAACGGACATCCACCGAAAACTGAACCTCCCCGGCCACGATATTCATCCCGCCGGGGGTAGCCTTGATAAAGCCCGTGGTGGCCACCGTCCCTTCCCCTATCTCCCGGGCCCAGGCGGGGAGCTTGGCGATCACCTGGGCGGCGGTCTCCATCGCGTCGATCCGCATATCCATCGGGGTAGTTCCCGCGTGATCCGACCGGCCCTGAACGGTGATGATGTAGCGCTGGATGCCGACGATACACTCCACAAGCCCGATCTCCTCGTGGCTCTGGTAGAGCACCGGCCCCTGCTCGATGTGCATTTCGATATACGCCCGGATTTTCTTAATATCCCAGGCCGCCTTGGGAAGATTCTCCGGAACAAGGCCGTAAGTTTTCATGGCGTCGTAAATGGAAATATCGTTCCGGTCCTTGTAACTGTGCAGATCCTCCTGGCTTACCTGGCCCAGAAGCGCCTTGGAGCCAAAGTAGCCCGTGCCGAAGCGCATCCCCTCCTCATCGTGAAAGCCCGCAATCACCAGGTTCCGCTTGAGAGTTACCCCGGATTCCTTGATAAGCCGGGCTACTTCGATTCCCGTCATGATCCCCGCAAGGCCGTCGAAATTCCCCCCGTTACTAACGGTGTCGAAATGGGAACCGATAACGAGGCTTGCCAGGGAAGGATCCTCTCCTTTCAGGGTCCCCATGATATTTCCCGCCTCGTCTTCCCGAACACTGAGCCCCGTCTCTTCCATCATGCCGCGGATCGCGTCCACCGCTGAACGGGCCTCCGTGGTAAAGGGCAGCCGGGTGGTTCCCGCGCCGGGGGTGGAAGTATAAGGATGCAGCGCTTCAAGATTTTTTTGCAAATTATTGGAAATCTGTAAAAGGTCCATGGTTCTCTCCTTATTATACATACTCAACGAGCTTGCGCTCATTGTACACATCACGGTCTAATTCACCAAGTTTATCCGCAACCATCATCCCCACAAGCACGTCCACATCCACGTTCATGATGGTCCTGAACATGCCGGAGAACCAGTCAATGCCGATAAGGATAGCGATGCTTTCCAGGGGCAGCCCCAGGGAGCTTGCCAGGAAGGTGTAGGTGATCACCATGCCGCCGGGGACAACGATGGTGCCCATACACATAAGGCAGGACAAGAGGATAGCCATGCCCAGTTGATACGGAGACAGAACAACCCCCATGGACTGGCTCATAAACATAATCGCCAGCACATAACACTGGACCGCGCCGTTGCTGTTCATTGCCATAGTAAGCGGGCCGGTAAAGTCCGCGACCCGGCGGCTCACCCCGAATTTGGTTACCGCGTCTTCCATCTTGGTGGGCAGACAAATCGCCGAGGAAGTGGTGGTCAGGGCCATGATCGACATTTTGGCGAACTTCTTGGGCATCATTAAGGGGTTGACCTTACAGAGCGCCGCCGCCACAGGACCGTATACCAGGAACTGAATAATATCCCCGATAAGGAGCGCCCCGAGGAATTTCATCATCGGGATAACTACCCTGAATCCGATGGCCCCCGAAACATGGGCCAGGAGGCAGAATATACCGATGGGGGCGAGTTTCATGACATATTTTATAATGTTCATGATCACCTCATTAATGCCGCTTATCAGATCAACCACCACGGTCTTGCCGGAATAGCGGGTATAGGCTCCCATAGCGATGCCGAAGAAGATGGCAAAGAGAATACAGGGAACCATAGCCCCCGCCGCCATAGAACCGATAATGTTGGTGGGAACAAAACCAAGCAGGGTGTCCTGAATGGAACCCACCGCCGCCGGAGCGGTTACGTCCGCACTATCCGCAATGGTAATGCCCAGGCCGGGTTTAATAATGGCGCCCAGGGCAAGCCCCAAAAAGGCCGAAACAATGGTAAGGATGATGATCCATTTGAAGGTATGGAATCCCATTTTGCCCATACCCTGTCCGTCTACTTTGCCCACCGCCGCGGCCACCGAGGTCATAACCAGGAGTACCACCGACATTTGAATCAACCGGATGAAAATATCGCCAATGAATTTTAAATTTGCCGCCCAGGGCCCCACAAGAGAACCGAACACGATACCGCCGATGGTACCAATCAGAATCCAGGTGGTAAGGGATAGTCCTTTCTTCGCTTTTTCCGCCATAGCACTGCTCCTTGTCTTAAGTTTGGTTCGGTCATTACGGCCGGGCCTTTTAGGTTCACTTAAAAAGTGTTCGATTGGACGACCAATTTTTAAGTAAAATAAGCGTACACCCGGTTTGGAAATAGCGCAAGCTTTTTTTTCAAAAATTTTGAGAATATTTAACTTTCCAGCCATGAAATTACGAATGAACTATAAATCGGATAATAACGAAACTACGAGGAGGCGGATGACCGGGATAGCGGAGAACCCGGGGCGGGACATCCCAAGGTTCGCAATTATGCCTTCGTTGAGCGGTTAGATATGGTACCGCTTCCGGGCCCGTTCCAGGTGGGTTTCCATAGCCTGCTTCGCCCTGACCGGATCGCGGCCGGTGATAGCCTGATAGATGGCGCTGTGTTCGTTGAAGATTGTTTGCAGCTCCTCCAGGGTAACCATCCCGGTTCTGCTGATATAACTTAGCATCTTCCGGGAAATAGCCAAAAGGTCGTGGATAAGGGGATTCTGGGAACAAAGGGCAATGGCGAGGTGAAATCTGATGTCCAGATCGAGGAAATCCTTAAAATCCGCCTTTTTAAAGGCACGGGTCATCTGCCGGTATATGTCCGCCAGGTCCTTCAGCGCCGTTTTCGGCGCCGCTTCCGCCGCCAGCCGGGCGGCCTCCGCCTCCAGGATGTTGCGGACGGCGAGAAGGTGGCTGATGCGGTTGTCGCCAATCAAGAAAGTCCAGGAAAGGGGCAGGTGAAAGAGGCCGGCGCTGTCGGTGGCGATAAAGGTTCCATGCCCCGGCAAAACGGTAATGATCCCCAGGGTACTGAGCGACTTGAGGGCCGCCCTAAGGGTAGAACGGCCCACGCCGAACTGAGCGCTCAAATTCCGGTCCGAGGGCAGCTTCGATCCCGGCCGCAGTTCCCCCCGGAGTATGGCATCCATGAGGTAATCGGAGATGGTTTCTACCAGGGCCTCCATACCGGTGGCCTTGCGGATCTGCCCCGCCTTGGCGAAGGAATTCCCCCCGGTTTCCAGGGCTTTTTCAAAGAAAAAATCAATGTTTCTGGCAAATTCGTCGGGATCGGTAAGAAACACCGGAGGATCCACCTTCATCTTTTCCGCCACGTGGACGGCTAAACGTTCAACCCCCACGGTGCCGCCGTTTTCGATGTTGGAAAACGTGGACACGCTGATCTGGGGCTTCCCCTCCCCGTCAATGAGATAGGTCCGGATAAAATCTTTCTGGGAAAGCTTGAGGCGCCTTCTGAGGGTAAGCAGGTTTTCGGAAATATTAACGATTTTTGTTTGATTCATAGACAATGCCGATAAATTAACAGTATCTTGAAAAATTCCGTTTCGGGCAATGGGCGCATTCGGCCCCGGCAATTCTCATGTTAACCATTCCAAAACGAAAAGGCGCCGGTAAAATTTTCCAGGGGTCCTGTCGGGGGGAAAAACAGGGGCCCCTCCCCCTTGTTTTTTCCCCCGACACCCCCTGTTACATCTTTTGGGCGCCTTTTCATCTGTTCCTCATCTGAGAATTGCCGACCCATGAGGGGGAATTTGAGGGACACAAGCCAATGTTGAAGCCGTCAGGGGGTTTTAAGACCGGCTGCGGGGAAAACCGGCCAAAGGCACGGTTTTTCCCGCCTTGTCTTTTTTGGAGGTGGCGGGAGTCGAACCCGCGTCCTGATGCGCGAAACACAAGCCTCTACAGGTTTAGCCGTCCATTGTATTGTCGGGATGAACTTGGCTGGCCGGCACGCGGTCCATCCGTATCCGTTTAAATCTTACCGTGCCCCGTCCGGCGCCAGGAACACGGCCAGCCTTGATTGTGACGCGGAAGTCCTTCCTCAAGGCGGCGGAAGGGTTCCACGCGGTTACGCAGCTAAGGCGTAATCGTAACTGTCGTTGTTGGCAGTTAAAGTTTTTGCCTAATCAGGAGCTAGACACTCCACCTGCA
>JAIRXT010000050.1 GCA_031268125.1 Treponema sp.
AGGAAGCTGGCCACGATGAGGAACACCAGGTAAACCACCGCGTAGATCGCCATGCTCTGCCGCATGATAATCACCATGTAATTATCCCGCCAGTCCCGGACCACGTTTTCTTCCCCCAAAAGGGAGCGGAGCCGGCCGGTTATGGCCCGGCTGTGGGCGGGGTTTTCCGCGTGGATAAAAAACTGCTGGGTTCCCTCTCCCAGGACCAGGAGCCGCTGGAGCCGGGTAAAGTCCACGATGATCGCGTCCTCGTCGTATTTCAGGTAATCGAATTTGAAAATTCCCGTGATGACCGGGCTCCACATTTTGTCGGAAAACTGGGCCGACACGGTTTTTAGGGGAATCCGGTCCCCGATGTTAAGCCCGGCTTTTTCGGCCATCCTGTAGCCGACGGCGCACTCGTTCGCGTCCGGTTCGGGGTAACGGCCCTCCGTCAGGCCGTCGTCCCGGCGGGTAAGGTTGAAGTTGTTCAGGGCCAGCTCTTCCTTGACCCGGATGCCCCAGAGGAGCGCGTGTTTCACCGTGCTGTCCTGGAGGGTGGCGTAGGCCGTGATCCGGGGCAGGGCCGCCCGTACCCCGTCGATGCCCAGGGCAAGGCGTTCCAGTTCCGCCACGGGAAGACCGCCGGCAGCGGGGAACTGGACGGGGTAATATTCCTTTTCCGCCTCGTAGCGGGAAGAAACCACGCTCACGTGCCCGGTGTCAAAGACCCGGACCACCTCCTCGATGTTGTCCGTAAGCCCCGCCATCCACGCCTGTATAAACACCGTAAAAAACACCGCAATGGCCGCCGCGCTGATACAAAAAAGGGTCCGCCGCATGTTCCGCAGAATGTTCCGGTACGCGATAGTTACCAGAACAAAAAACCCTCCCCGTTTAACCGTATTATTCATACCATCTCCTTTAATCAAAGCGCAGGCTTTCGGTAACCGGCATCTTCAACGCCCGCCGGACCGGGAAATACGCCATGCAGGCCGCCAGGATTACGGCGATAATTCCCGAACCGGCGATCACCGGGATATTCCACGCGGACCGGAACACGCCGGTAACCCGGTAGCCGATGTCCCCGCCCATAGATTCGGTCATGCCGGTAAAGTCAAGGCCGTACTTCACCATAGGGATATTGACCAGGCAGCCCAGGGCAATGCCCGCAAGGGACCCAAAAAGGCCCACCATCCCCGCCTCCATCATATACGCAGCGATCAACTGGCCGTTGGTCATGCCCAGCGCCCGCATCATGCCGGTTTCCCGGGTCCGCTCCAGAATGGCCAGGAGCATGGTGTTGGCAATCCCCATAAAAGAGAGGATGAAAAGGACAATGAGCATGATCCGGGTGCTGATACTGTCCCCCCCGGAGGCCCCCAGGTAATCTTCCACATAGGCCCTCCAGGGGAAAATTTCCAGGTCCGGCGGAAGGACATGCCCGGCGTCCGCCAGGGCCGCCTTGACGGCCTCAACCCCCTCGGCTTTTCCGGGGACAGCGGCAGTATTGGCGTTCTTGAGCCGGATCAGCAGTTCCGTTACCCGGCCTTCCAGCATAAGCCCCGCCTCGTCCTGTAAAACGTCCAGGGGTATCCAGGCGGTGTTGTTGTTGGTCTTGGGATTGGGGGAGTTGACCACCCCCACCACCAGGGCGGAAATAAGCTGGTTTACGTGCCGGACGGCCCCGGCGTAATCAAGGCGGATCATGGCGGCCAGAACCTGTTCCCGCAGCGCCTCATCTTCGGAAACCAGATACCAGGCTCCGGTAAGCCCGTCAAATTCGTAGGCCCGGTAGAAAAGCTCCCGCTCTCCGGCGTTTAGCAGGGGTTCCAGGTCCGCGTCGAATTTTTCTTTTCGTATTGATTCCGGGGCGGCCTTTATATCGATTACCGTGGAAAGCTGCACGGCCATCCGCCCCGTGTCCGCCAGAAGCCTCCAGTACCGGTCCAGGTCCGCCGGGGGAATATTTTTTTTCAGGCTCCGCCGTTCCTCCCCCGGCATGTCCGGGGGGACGGTTTCTTGCGGCGCAAGGAGGCCGCCGCTTCCCGCCGGCGCCGCTTCGTAAAGCCCCCGCGCAAAATCCCGGTCCCCCGGCGGGAGGCCCGCGAGGATCTCTTCCAGTTCGTTCCCGGCGGGCCGCTGGGGGATGCCGGTTTTGAGTTTGTCCGCGGTCATGGCCCCCAGCGCTATCTCAAAGGCGCCGTCCCTGATGTACCGGCCGGATTCCATGTACTCCGGGTAATGGAGGACCCGCGCCTCCGCGGCGGGATCGCAGCCGATAAAGGTCATGGGAGCGGACGCCGTTTCCGAGTAGATGGTCCCGGTAAACACAAAGCGGGGGGCGCTGTCGTAGCCCGCCCGGTCCAGGGCAGCGGCGCCTTCTTCCCAGCCGTCAAAACTTTCGTACATGGGAAGTTCGTCTTTTTTGGCGTAGTAGGCCCTGGTCTGGAGCTTTGCCGCGCCAATCTCAAAGTTGGCGATATTCCGCTCGGAGTCGATGTTCATTCCCATGAGCCAGCCGTCTACACAAATATAAAGCCCCACGCTGACGCTTACCGCAGCGATGGTAAGGACGCTTTTTACCTTGTGCCGGGCCAGGTTCCGCAGGGCAAGCCGCATTAATTCGGTAGAAGTAGAAAAACTGCGGGCCATCACTTTACCTCGTCGGATTCTACCTGCCCGTCCCGGATGTGAACGATTCTGCGGGCATAGTCCATGACCATTTGATCGTGGGTAGAAAAGATGAAGGTGGTCCCCTCCCGTTTATTAAGGTCCAGCATCAGGCACAGAATCTCCCGGCCGATGGCGGAGTCCAGATTCGCCGTGGGCTCGTCCGCCAGGATCAGGGCCGGCCGCTTGACCAGGGCCCGGGCAATAGCCACCCGCTGCTGCTGTCCGCCCGACATTTCCCTGGGCCGCCGCTTCTCCATGCCCTCAAGCCCCACCTCCCGGAGGACCTGTTGGACCCGGTTCCGAATCTCCCCCTTATCCACACCCAGCAGGGTCAGGGGGAAGGAGATGTTTTCCTCCGCCGAAAGGACGGGGATAAGATTGTAAGCCTGGAAGATAAACCCGATCTTAAGCCGCCTGAGCAGGGCAAGCTGTTTCTTGTTCAGGGCGGAAAGGTCCTCGCCGCCCACCGTCATGCTGCCGCCGCTGATCGTGTCCAGACATCCGGCCAGATGCAGAAAAGTAGACTTGCCGCTGCCGGAAGGCCCGGCGATGGCGGCAAATTCCCCCTCCTGAAATTCCAGATTCACCTTCCGCAGGGCGTGGACCGTCTGGCCTTCAAGGCCGTAATCCTTTACCACACGTTCCGCCTTCACCACCGTCATAACGCACCTCCATTGTGTTATATTAAACTAACTTTTTAAGTATCTATCTTCCCGCCAAAAGAACACACCGTCAAGAGGATAATTCCTAATTCCTGCTTTCCGGCTGTGCCGCAGTCATTTTTCAGCCGCCTTTTTGAGGGGTCCCTCCCTGTTCCGTCCCTAACGTGCGCTTTTGTGCACCGGTTGCCCGCCTCAGTTCCGTAAGGGCCTGCAGCCCGAACACGTCTTTAGTCTTAAGCTCCCCGGCTATGGAATTGGGAACCAGCATCATGGAATTCCCCGCCTTAAAGCCCTCGTTCAAAATCGAAAGGATCTTCAGCTTCATGGCCGGTTCGTTCTTCGCGTAAATAGTTACCGCCTCCTCCAGCTTTTTGGCAATTTCAATTTCGGCCTCCGCCAGAAGTATGCGGCCCTTTTTCTCCCGCTCCGCCTGGGCCACCCGGGACAGGGAATCCTGCAGTTCCCCGGGAATCTGGATGTCGGTAATTTCGATGTACTGCACCGTAATCCCCCAGTCGGTCGTCTTCTTGTCCACCTCCCCCTGGATATGCTTTTCGATCAGGTCCCCCCGTTCCAGGAAGGTGGAAAGATCCTGGCTCGATATGGCATTCCGCAGGGCCGTCTTGGATGCCAGAACCACGGCGCTTTCGTAATCTTCCACTTCCAGAACGGCTTTTTGGGGGTCCCAGACCAGCCAGAAGCAGATGGCGTCCACGGTAACGGTAACCGAATCCCGGGTCAGCGTTTCCTGGGCGGAAAAATCCGTAACCCGGATACGGATATCCACCAGCCGCTCCAGACGGTCCGCCAGGGGGATAAGGAAAAAAAGCCCCGCCCCCCGGACCCGCAGGAAACGCCCAAAGCGCAGGATGATCCCCCGCTCCCATTCGTTCAGCTTGCGGACGGAGGCCGCCGCCAGCAGGGCCGCGACAAAGATTCCCCCCGTGATCCCGTATGCCGCCGCAGGGGAAAGACCGCCGTCCTCCAGCCGGGAAAGGCACAGGGCCGCCGGAATTCCCCCCGCCAGGGCCAAAAAGATAAGCCGCAGAACCGGCAGGGTAAAATCCGTGTTTTTCCCGGGCCCCGGAAGCCTGTTTATCAGCGGCATCCCCTGATCAACCGTTAATTTCTTCATGTTTTGCTCCTCTTTTATCCCTTGCTCCATTTGCCTTGCCCGTCCTCCCAGGCCCTGATAAGCCGGAGAATCTCCCCCTTGTCCGCCCCCAGGTCCCGCATTTCCCGCATAAAACGGCCCAGGGCTTCCCTGATCTTGGCTTCCAGCATGTCTTCCTCCGGTTCCGGCCGCTTGTCGGCGATATAGGTCCCGCTCCCCGCCCGGGTCGCCAGAATTCCCCGGATTTCCAGTTCCCCGTAGGCCTTGGCGATGGTGTTGGGGTTGATCTTCAGATCCACCGCCAGGGAACGGATGGTCGGGAGCCGGTCCCCGGTCTTCAGCCTGCCGGAAAGCACCCCGTTCTCTATCTGGCGGATAATCTGCCGGTACACCGGCGCGCCGCTGGTCTCATCCAGAGTAAAGCTGATTCCTTCCGCCGTATTTGTACTATTCATCTAGTACAATCTTAAATGAACTAGTACAATATGTCAATAGAAAATACAAAAAATAAACTGAGGCTGTTCCAAAACTAAAGTTTTGGAACAGCAGCCTTTCCTCGGTTCACTACACAGGAAATTCAGAAATGTATGCCAAACCTCTGTAACACGGGGTGCCGGGGGAAAAAATCCACCGCCCTGCGCGGTGTTTTTGCCCCCGGCAGGACCCCCGGAACTTGCTTCCGGCATACATTCCTGCTATTGCCGTAGTTTTGGAACTGGCTCAACAGAGATAGTCATAAAATTGTACCCAAACCTTAAATACGCGGCAGGAAATTTTGTTTCAATAATTACTACTATACGATGAGGTAGTAAACGGCAGGGTTACAGTCCGGTTGAACGGGCTTTATTCCGGGCAGATGTAAAAATGCGGGTTAAACAGAAACTAATCATCGTATCAGCCATACTTTTTCTTGCACAGCCATGTCTCTTTGGGCAGAATTCGGAAAACACCGCAATTCCTGTTTCAAACATTTTCCACGACATAGGCAAAAACGCATTGCACGCCCTTACCTATAATTACGGAATTAACTTTCTTACCGCCGGAGCAGGAACTTTGGTACTTGTTGAATCGGGGTTTGACTGGGAATACAGCCGCCTTTTCCGCGCAAATTCCACTCTTGCCTGTCTGGGTTTCCCGTCTTTGTACATCGGCTATATTACGCCTTTCGTACTTCCGGTTGCCTTGTATCTTGCCGGACAACACCGGGTCGATGAAAGGCTGCGCGTTACCGGGATGGCGGTTTTGCAGGCAAGCCTGATTTCGATCGCTTACACCTCGTTTTTCAAGGGCATTACCGGACGTATTTCCCCCGGCATTGTTACCGTTCTTGACCACACAAAAAGCAATAAAACCGAAGATTTCAGCTCCGATTTTGCGTGGGGTTTTGGAAGGCGCGGATTTATTGCCGGATGGCCTTCCGCCCATACGGCGACGGCTTTTTCCATGGCCGCCGTGCTTTCGGAACTGTATCAAGATAAAACATGGGTAAAAATTGCGGCCTATTCTTACGCCGCAGTTATTGGTCTTGGGGTTTCATTCTGCGTACACTGGTCATCGGAAGTATTATCCGGCATGTTGATAGGTTACGCTGTCGGGAAAACCGTCGGCAAAAGTTTTAACCGGCTGTTGCAGGATACACGGCCAAACCCGGTCCGTGTATCGCTGCAGGCCACGGGTAATTCAATCGGCGTACGTGTTTCATGGTAACCGTCCGGAACGGCCGGTCTAACCGTTCCGGCGTCTTCCCGCATTCAGCCCCTGGTTACCGGAGTAAAACCGCCGTCATCGGAAACGTAGGATTCCAGGGCCGGGGCATTGTTGCCTCCCCTGTCCCTTACGCAGTTCCGCTGAACGGGGCAGGCCCATTTAACCGCGTTGGTAATGATAAGCTGAATTTCCTTCTGATGGTAAACAGGGAAGGTTTCATGGCCGTTTTGCAGATAGAAAATTTTCCCTTCCCCCCGCTGCCAGGTGCAGCCGGAACGGAATACCTCGCCCCCCTGGAACCAGCTGATGAATATCTGCTCATCGGGCTGGGGTATGCCGAAGGGTTCGCCGTAGGTTTCGTCATGGGGTACCGTAAAAGTTTCCCCCAGGCCCTGGGTTATGGGGTGGTTTTTAAGGATGGTCCAGAGCCGGACCTTTTCACCGGCCTCCCGCCAGCGGAGATTGTAGGTGTCGGTCCCCAGGAGCCGCTGGAAGGGTTTGGATGCGTGGCCGGAATGGAGGGCCACCAGGCCCATGCCGTTTATTACCCGGTTCACCACCGCGGAGGACACCAGATCATCAACCTCGTGGTGCTTTACGTGGCCCCACCAGATCATCACGTCCGTATCGTCCAGCACCGCCTGGCTCAGGGTTTCCCGGTGATCGGGCAGCGTGGCGCAGCGAATCGTGCCGATGGCGGGGTCTTTTTCCAGAAAACCCCGGATTGCGCCGTGGATCCCTTCGGGATAGATGGCGCGTACCTCCGCTACGGTGGACTCATGATAAAACTCATTGTAGATAGTTACGTTAATTTTTCGATCCATTGTGTACCTCCTGCTATCAAAGTATAGAAAATGTTTCCGCCCGGCGCAACCATCGCCGGAATCAGGCCGGCAATTCTCATTGCGCTGGGAGGGACCTTAAGGATTATATCACCGCGGCCAAGGGCGGAATTGCGCCGAATCCCGAATCACCCTTCAATGTCAAAGCGAATTCGGCATACCTTTCCAACTTCACAAAAGACGATATTGTCCGCCTCTTTGCCCAGCGGACCGCGGAGACCGGACAGCGGATTACCGCAGGACATCGGCGTTTACTTTTGTATAAAAGCCGGTTGAACTTCTCCAAAATTAATCCGGCGGGGGAGCCAAAGGCCAGGGGAGGCCACGCTAGCCTTGCGCCGGGAAAACAGAGGTCTTACAAGAAACTTTCTTGGCGCAAGGCTTCGGTCAAGTGTCCTCCCCTGGCCTTTGGCTCCCCCGCCAGTTCACTTTGTGTTGTTCAACCGGCTTTTATACCGCAATAAACATCGCTGTCCTGCCGGAGGGAGGGGATCAAGAAAAAACCGGCGGGCGCTATGCTATAAAAGTAAACGCCGATGCCCTGTTAATCAACCAACCCCGGACCCGGGGGCTAAACTTGACCCGCAACGTTCCTCCGGGTAACTCCGTGGTTAAATTTTTTCATTGTGGAGCCAATCCCAAAACTCGGTTAGTTTTGGAAAGCTTCTGTGATTACCCATACCGGCATGTTTAGCCCAATCAAGCCGCTAGGCTAAATGGGCCTGTTCCAAAACTGAAGTTTTGGAACAGGTTCACCCTGCTACAGCGAATCGAAGACCTGCC
>JAIRXT010000099.1 GCA_031268125.1 Treponema sp.
GGACAACCCCGCAGGCTTTTGGCGAAAAATTACACACCTATACCATAGTGGACGCCATCAATGACGGAAATGTCCTGCCCTTCCGCATTGACTTTATCAATACCGTTAAACAGAAAGAACATATCAAAGACAAAGATATAAGCGCCATAGATACCGAAAAAGCCCTGGCCGATCCAAGACGGGTTAAGAAAATCGTAAGCTACATTCTTGACCATTTTGACCAAAAGACCATGCGCGGCAGTCCGTACACCCTTAAAGGGAGGCACATGACCGGTTTTAATTCGATCTTCGCCGTTGCCTCTATCCCCATGGCAATGAAATATTACGGCGAATTCAAAAGACAGCTTGCGGAGAAAAACCACGGCCTGACAGCGGCTGTAATATACAGCTTCAGCGTCAACGAAGACGATCCGGAAGAAGCTCCCCTGCCGGATGAAGATTTTGAAACTGACAAACTTGATAAAACTTCCCGCGATTTTCTTGACGCGGCTATCGCCGATTACAACAAGACTTTTAATGTTAATTTTGATACTTCATCGGAGAAATTTCAAAACTATTATAAAGACCTCTCCCAGCGGGTAAAAAACCGGGAGATTGACCTGCTCATCGTAGTCAATATGTTCCTGACAGGTTTTGACGCCACCACGCTTAATACCTTATGGGTAGACAAAAACCTCCGCCAGCATGGTTTAATCCAGGCATTTTCGCGTACCAACCGGATTCTCAATTCCGTTAAAACCTTTGGCAACATTGTTTGTTTCCGGGATTTGAAACAGGCCACCGATGACGCTATCGCCCTTTTTGGGGACAAGGATGCCGGCGGCATAGTCCTCTTAAAAACATACAACGAGTATTATTACGGTTATGATGAAAAGGGAGAACATAAACCGGGGTATGAGGAATTGATTGCCGCCCTGACCGGACAATTCCCCCTGGGGCAGCCGGTAACCGGAGAGGAATCGCAAAAGGCGTTTATACGGCTTTACGGCGCGATACTGAAATTGAAAAATATTCTTGCCGCCTTCGACGATTTTGAAGGCAACGCGATTTTACCTGAAAGGGATTTTCAGGATTACCAAAGCGTGTATATCGACTTGTATCAGAAATTTACAAAAGGCAGGGCAGCGGAAAAAGAAAATATCAACGACGACCTTGTTTTTGAAATAGAACTTATCCGGCAGATAGAAGTAAACATAGACTATATTTTACTGCTTGTAGCAAAATACCATGAAACCAACTGTACCGACAAAAGTATCCTTACACAAATTGATAAGGCGGTAAACGCAAGTATCCGGCTCCGCAGCAAAAAAGAACTTATAGAAGCTTTTATATCAAGAGTCAATGTTTCGTCCAAAGTTGATGAAGACTGGCAAAAATTTGTCCGGGAACAGAAGGAAAAGGATTTATCGGCCCTGATTGCCGGGGAGAAACTTAAAGAAGAAGAAACCCGCCGTTTTATTGAAAATTCATTCCGTGACGGCTCTCTGAAAACAATAGGGACAGACATTGACAAAGTAATGCCCCCGGTATCCCGTTTTTCCGGCGGCGGGGAACGGGCGGAGAAGAAGCAGGGTATCATCGAAAAACTGCTTTTGTTTTTTGAAAAATATCTTGGTTTGGTATAAGGCCGGATACCACAAATAATATACAAAGGCGCCATGCACGGCGGTCCTATTGAGCGGCCTTTCGCCCCAGCCCCACATAGTAGGTCTCAAAAGATCCGCTGCGGCAGGCCGCGGGTTTAAAGGCACGGCCGGAGTCAAAGAGACCCCGGATTTTTACCAGAAGCCCCGCGGTATCCCCGCCCTGGAACACCTTAACCACCAGACTGCCCCCCCTTTCCAGAGTGCTTTCCGCGTAACCCAGGGCCGTTTCCGCCAGTTCCAGAGAACGCAGGGTGTCCACCTGGCGGCTGCCGGTGGTCGGGGGGGCGGCATCGCAGAGAACCAGCCGGTAGGGACCCTTTTCCGCAAGCTTTTCCCGGATCTCCGGTGCGGTAATATCCCCGCAGAGGAAAAAAAAGTTCCCCCCCTCAAAAAGCCCCCGGTCATAACGGCGGGAAAGGGGGGAAAGATCCGCTGCGGCAAGGAACCCGGCCCCGGCCAGCCTGCGCAGGACGTAAAGGCTCCAGCTCCCCGGGGCGGCCCCCAGGTCCAGGACCCGGAACTCCTTTTTTAACGGCGCCAAAGGTGGCGGCGAAGAAGACTGCGCCGGGGTGGTCCTGCCGCGGAGCCCCGCGGGAATCAGACGGAATTTTTCATCCATCTCCTGTAGCTTGTAAACTGAACGGGCTGGGTAGCCCTCTTTCTGGGCCCTTAGGGACCAGGTATCCGGCTTTTCGTAGGGCGTCATTTGCTATAATCTTGCCCTATGGATGGGGAAATAAACCAGAGGCTTGAGAAGATCGAGGCGGTTTTGGATACATGGCTGCCCGCGGCCCCCGATTCCGGCTGGGCATCCCGGGTCTTTCCCGGTCTGGCCCCGGAATTTCTTAAGGATCTGATCCTGCCCTGCCGGGATCTGCTTTCCCGGGGGGGCAAGCGCTGGCGGCCCCTGCTCATGACCCTGGTCTGCGAAACCCTGGGGGGGGGCGATGCGGCCCTGCCCCTGTCGCCGCTGGTGGAATTCTGCCATAACGCCAGCCTTATCCATGACGATATCGAAGACAACTCCGACCAGCGCCGGGGCGGCCCGGCGGTACACTTGGTCTACGGGACCGATGCGGCCATTAACTCGGGGAGTTTTTTCTATTTCCTCCCCCTGGCCTGTGTCGAGGCCTGGGATGTTCCCGCGGAACGGAAGGCGCAGGTCCTGGAAGTCTGGGGGCAGTACATGCGGCGGCTCCATCTGGGGCAGTCCATGGATATCCACTGGCACCGGGACTTCGATTCCCTCCCCGATCCGGAGGCCTACTACACCATGTGCGGGCTTAAAACCGGCTGCCTGGCCCGGCTTGCCGCAGTTTTGGGGGTCCTGGCAGCCTTTCCCGAAGCAGGGGGCCGGGCCCCCCGGACCGGGGAAGCGGCGGAACGGCTGGGGGCGGCGGCGGAAAAACTGGGGGTGGGCTTTCAAATTCTGGATGATGTAAAGAATCTCCGCACCGGGCTTCCCGGAAAGAAGCGGGGGGATGACGTGGTGGAGGGGAAAAAGAGCCTTCCGGTACTCCTCTATCTGCACGGCGGGGATAGGGCCGAATCCGGCCAAAGGCGGGCCCTGGTAAAACGCTGTTTCAACAGGGCCAGGGCGGGGGGAGTTATGGTCCCGGAAGTGGAAGAACTGATCGGCGCCCTGGAAGCCGCGGGGGTTCTGGAAAAGGCCCTGACACAGGGGCATACCCTGATTCGGGAAGCGGCGGAGGTCTTCGCGGCCCCTTCGATTGCCGGTCTTCACACGGAGGAAGAAGGCCGCCGGCTCCTGGCGGGGCTTGTCGGTCTTATCAGCTAGTCTATGACAGATGAAATGTTGGAAGCAGAAATATGGAGCGTCGCCCACATTGACCAGGGCGATGCGATTCTGCTGCGGCCCCTGGATTCAGACACGGTGGTGCCCATCTTTATCGGGCATGTTGAAGCCCACGCCATTCTCCTGGGGCTGGGGGATGTAAAAGTAAAACGCCCCCTTACCTGCGATATCCTTTTGGAGCTATCCCGGCATCTGGGACTCAGCCTGTTCCGGGTAGAGGTTTACGAAATCCGGGAAGATACCTTCTATGCCCGGCTTTTATTTTCCGGCAGGGAATACTCCGGACTAAGGCCGCTGGTTATCGACAGCCGTCCTTCCGATGCCATAGCCCTGGCAATCCGGGAGAAGTGCAGGGTCTACATCGCTTCCCAGGTGCTGGACGAGGCCGGAGTTCCCGCGGAGGTCTTCATCGAAGAGGGTGCAGCCTCCAAAGGCCCGGGGAATCCACCGGCCCCCCAGGGCCCGGGGACTCCGGAGACTCCGGGGACTTCAAGAAAGGACCCCGGCGAAATCCTCCAGGGGGAGGGGGACAATCCCCTGGCAACAAGGCGGCGCCAGCTCCGGACGGAACTGGAAATGGCCGTCGAGGAGGAAGCCTATGAGCGGGCCGCGGAGATTCGGGATCTCCTAATTCTTCTGGACCAACAATCGGCGCAGGAACCGTGAAAAGCACCTTAAAAATCCGGCAGCCCCTCAAAGATCCGGCTGTAAAACCGATATTAGTATGATACAATTGCGCTGAGAAAGGAGTATATCTTTGGCGCTAAAATTTTCGGAATCTCCTATTGGGTTGAAGTTTCCGGCATGGGTAAAAAAGACCTTTTGTACCGAAACCTGGCTTTGGAGCTGCCGTCTCTTTGTCCGGCTGGTCCTGCTCGCCGCCAGTATTCGTCTTTTCCCCATGCAGAGTTTGTTCGTTGCCCGTGCCCAGGAACCGGTTGTAGAAACGGGGGTTGGCGGCGGCGCTTATCCCCAGGGCGGAAGCCCCGGAAGTTTCCAGGAAGAAATAGCGCCGGACGGCGATCCGGCGCTGGCCGGCATCCCGGAACCGGAACTGTTCTCCAAGCCGCGGATGCTCCTTTCGGAATCCTACCGGGTGGAACGGGGAGACATCATAAGTAACCTGGCCATAAAATTCGGCCTGAATCAAGACACCATCATTTCATACAACGCCGTAAAAAATACCCGGCTCCTGCAGATAGGCCAGATCCTCAGAATCCCCAACCAGGACGGAATTCTCCACACGGTAGTTCGCGGCGATACCCTCAGCGGTTTGGCGGAAAAGTACCAGTCCGCTCCCGAAGATATTAAAACGGTAAACGAGCTGTTCTCCGATTCCATCCGTGAAGGAACCACCCTGTTCATCCCCGGCGCCCGGCTTGACTGGGTGAACCTGCAGGAGATCAACGGGGACCTCTTTATCTGGCCCGTTTCGGGACGCATCACCTCCCCCTACGGCTACCGGAACAGTCCCTTTACCGGGATCAGGCAGTTTCACGGGGGAATAGACCTTGGCGTCATAAGCGGTACCCCCATCCGCGCCGCCATGTCGGGCCGGGTTATCGTGGCGGGCTGGAGCGACATCTACGGCAATTACGTGGTGGTAAGCCACCATTCGGGGTACCGGACCCTTTACGGCCACATGAGCCTGATCCGGGTAAAATCCGGGGAGTACGTTACCACCGGCCAGCGGCTGGGGGATGTGGGCAGTACCGGGCTTAGTACCGCTCCCCATCTGCATTTTACGGTCTATAAAAACGGCGTAACGGTAAATCCCCGCAGCCTGATGAAGTAGCCCCGCGCCTGTTATTTGGGGGAAACGTGTTCCTTCCCTATGATGGACTCCACAAGGCGGAGAAACTTTGGGTCTAAAGTTCGGAAGGTTTCCAGGCTTGGGTCCAGAATATCACTGTTTATCAGGTGAAGCCCGTTTTGTTCCTGAATCGGTTCTCCTCCGGGTTCTTCCAGGGGCCGCAGGACGAAGGGCTTGCGGTTTTCAAGGAACAAAAAGGGCTGGTAGATAAGGGATTGTCCCCCCTCTTCAGTTATATCTTCCAAGCCGCTGTTTTCCCCCGCTTCATACTGACGGTTTTTTTGGGCCGTCCCCCTGGTTTCCTGTTCCGCATTGAAGAAAATTTCCCCCATCCTTTCAACGCCGGAAAAGCCGGGGGATTCAAAACTAAGGGAGGGTGAGGCCAGTTCCAATAAGGTTTCGTCTTCCCCCTCCGGGGCTTCCGGATCGGGGCCGAACTCTATCCGGCTGGCCAGAGCGGCCAGTTCTTCCGGAGTTACCGGCTCGCCAATGGGGATATTTTTTACAGGTTCCGGTTCCGTCTTATCCGTATTTCCCGCTGTAAAAGCCGCCGGGAAGATCTCCCCGGCGGAAGGCCCGTTTTCCGCACTAATTTTTTCCGGTATGTCCACTTTTTCCATTTCTTCTGCCTTGGGCGAATTTCCGGGGTCTTCCGGTGTTTCCACTACTTCCAATTCTTCCAGAATTTCCTGTCCTGCCGGTTCAAATTCCGCCGGTTTGGATACCCCGGCCGGTTCCGCCCCATGAAGCGCTTTTTCGATAAGGGACCGGATTCTTTCCTCGTCAAATCCTGTAAACAAAAGGCCGCCGACAGCCGCAGTCAATTCATCCCAGGACCGGTCAATAAGGGCATCGATCTTTTTTTTGTCTTTTCCGGTCCGGGGCAGCCCCCGCATCACCTCAAGCCGGACATCTTCCCGCCGCCGTTCCAGTTCCCGGCTCCAGCGTTTCCAGTCTATATCACCCTTATTCTCGTAGTATTGCCGGATCAGCAACCCTTGAAGACGCTTAAGTCTGGCCTGAATTACCGCTATGTTATCCTGTTTCAGGCTGAAAAGCAGGAAAATCAGCAAAAAAACCGTAAGAAAAAAGGCGCCCAGAAGGATGAATCGCATCGCCGGCGGCAGGGTCAACTGATCTCCCCGCACCAGGCGGCCCATAAAAAACCCGGTTCCGGACTTTGCCGATACAAGCATCAGGGGTTCCGCCCCCGCCGGGTTTGTATTGTATAAGGTAAGGTTACTTGTGTGCCAGGCCGTAGCGGCCTCCCGCTTGAATTCGCCGGGTTCCGCCGCGGGAAGACCAATCAAAAAACCATTGGGGGAATCGACAACCGCGGCGCTCTCCCCGGTCCTAAGCTGCCCCTGCCGGATCAAATACCCGGTAACCGCCCGGGCGGAAAGAGTAAAAAGGGCGCTGCCCCGGTACACGTCAAGTGAATCGGAGAAAGGGTAGGAAAATATCAACTGTTCTTCGGCGCCGTCAAAGACAATCCGGCCTTGCTGCCCCTTCGCCGTTTCAACTTCCCCATAGGGCAGAACTCCGGGGCAATCCTGGTAACTCCGGTACGATGGGGCGGAATCTGTCCGGCTTAACAGATCGCCGTTCA
The DNA here is from genome assembly GCA_031268125.1 of Treponema sp. Classification (GTDB taxonomy): domain Bacteria; phylum Spirochaetota; class Spirochaetia; order Treponematales; family Breznakiellaceae; genus JAISFT01. Next base: position 6,885 of record JAIRXT010000099.1, read on the forward strand.
GCGTGGAAAAGTGAATCCCGCTGCCCCCGGCGTCTACAAAACGGATCGACTGCAGTCCCGGCTGGGAATTCATCAGCAAGCCGCAGCGTTCCGCCCGCGTACGAACATCCTCATCCTTCCTGCCGGGCAAAAAACTGCGTTTTACCGCATCATCCTCAAGGGTTTCCGCAAAACGGTTCTGCAGGCCGGTAAGCAGGGTATCAACAGTTTGGGTGAGCCGTTCAACATCCCCGTCCAGCGATTTAACAAGCTGGGGATAGTAAAAACGAAATTCTACCAGATCAAACAGGCCGGAAAAAGCCGCCAGGCTAAAGACAGTAAAAAGTATTACCGATATGATTAAACTAAAGATGATCCTTTGAGGGAGGTTCATAGCTGCAGATTCGGTAAACTCCTGGCTACCAGTGTACTGCATGTCGAATCAATTTACCAGCAAACACAGCAGCAATTCTCAGTTTGGGAAAGGATGAAAAGGCGCTCCGTAAAAGCCGGGCGGGGTGTCAGGGGGTTAAATTTGATCCGTGTCGTGCACCCGGCCCCGGAGGAGTGTTGCGGGTCAAGTTTAGACCCGGCGCCTTTTCGTTTTGGAATGATTAAAATAAGAATTGCTGAGGAGAGCAAAAACAGTGCCGCATGAGGCAGTAGAAACACAGAGTAAACCCCCGCGGGCCTTTTTAATAAGCGCCCTTTACCGGGAACCGGACAAGGGAGAAACCGGCGAAGCCGCCTCCCTGGCCCGGGAATTTGAAGGATTGGTACATTCGCTGGGCCTGGAGATTATCGCCCATGAACAGCTAAAGGTCCGGGACCGGTCCCCAAGGTACGGCATAGGTACCGGAAAGGCCCAGGAACTTGCGGATAAAGCCGCTGAACTGGAAGCGGATTGCATGGTTTTTGACGGGGAGCCCAGCCCTACCCAGCAGCGAAACTGGGAAGCCCTGACCGGTATCCCCGCCGTGGACCGGCAGGAACTTATCATCAAGATCTTCGCGGAACGGGCCACCACCCGGGAAGCGGAGTTGCAGGTGCGCCTGGCGGAACTCAGCTATTCCCTGCCCCGGCTTACCCACAAGTACATCAACCTGTCCCGCCAGCGGGGCGGCCGCTACGGGACCAAGGGTTCCGGGGAAACCCGGCTGGAACTGGACCGCCGCCAGATTGAACAGCGGATACGCCGGCTGGAGGAAGAACTGGAAGAGGTGCGGCAGCAGCGCCAGGTCCAGCGGCGGCGGCGGGAACGGCAGGGCATCCCTGTCTGCGCCCTGGTGGGCTATACCAACGCGGGGAAATCCTCCCTGATGAATGCCCTTACCGGGGCGGAGCAGACGGCGGAGGACAAGCTTTTCGTTACCCTGGACGCCGCTTCCCGCCGCTTCGAGCTTTCCAGGGGCCTTCCCGTACTCCTGGTGGATACCGTGGGCTTTATCAGAAACCTGCCCCATACCCTTGTCGATGCCTTTCATTCCACCCTGGAAGAGGCCGCCCTGGCGGACCTCCTGATCCATGTGGTGGACGCCTCCAGCCCGGACATGGAACGCTGTAACACAACCACCCTTATGGTTCTGGAAGAACTGGGGGCCGCGGAAATACCCATGATTACGGCGCTTAACAAGATCGATAAACTGGACCCCGCCGGCATTCCCGCAGTCCCCCAGGCCATTCCCCTGTCGGTCCGGCAGGGCCGGGGCCTGGAAGAACTCAAGGAACAGATGCGGAAAGCCCTTTCCGGGACCAGCCGGCGCTTCTGCTTTCCCCCGGACCGGGGAGACCTGGCGGGCATGCTCCACCGCGGCGCCCATGTACTTTCTGAATCCTGGGAGGATGACGGCATCCATATAGAAGCCCAGACAGACGGGAAACTTGCGGGACAACTGCGGCAATACCTTGTATAATCCCCTCTCATGCGTATATCCATAGCTCAGATTAATTCGACCATCGGGGATTTTTCGGGAAACCGGGAAAAAATACGGGCCTTTAGCCTGCGGGCCGCCGGGCAGGGGGCGGATCTGGTACTTTTCCCGGAGCTGGCGGTCTGCGGGTATCCCCCTATGGACCTTTTGGACCAGGATCGTTTTGTAGAACTCAATATCGGGACGGTTCACATCCTGCAGCGGGAACTGCCCCGGAACCTGGCGGTGGGCCTGGGCTTTGTGAACCGGAGCCCCTATTCACGGGGCAAATCCCTGGTCAATGAGTACGCGGTCTTACTGAACGGCGAAATAGCCTTTGAGCAGTGCAAAACCCTGCTCCCCACCTACGATGTTTTTGACGAGGCCCGGAATTTTGAACCGGCCCGGGAATGGGCCGCCTTTGAGTACCGGGGGGAGCGGATTGGTTTTGCCATCTGCGAAGATGTCTGGCGGGAAACCGGTATTCCCGGCACCAGTTACGAACAGGACCCGGTACGGGAACTGCTCAAGACCGGAATATCCGTCCTCTGCGTCCCCTCCGCCTCCCCCTACGTGGCGGGAAAACTCAAAGTCCGGCGGGCACTGGCGGAACGAATCGCCGCCCGGGGAAACATCCCCCTGGTCTACGTCAACGCCGTGGGGGCCAACGACCAGATCCTTTTTGACGGCCGCTCCTTTGTTATAACCCCCCCGGCATCGGCGCCGGTAACGGCGCGGGCCTTCGAGGAAGACCTGGCCGTCTGGGACAGCGGGGTTCCCAACGCGGCGGCCCCGGAAGATCCGTCCAAAAAACCGCAGGCCGGGGAAGAAGATCCCTTCAAAGCGGGCCTAAGCCCCCGCGAACTGGATATGCTGGAAGAGGGCCTCGTGATGGGTATCCGGGACTACATGAAAAAATGCGGCTTTACCAGGGCCCACCTGGGGCTTTCCGGGGGCATCGATTCCGCCCTGGTAGCCTATCTGGGGATCAAAGCCGCGGGCGCGGAAAACATCGCCTGTTTCAGCATGCCTTCCCGCTTTTCCTCCCAGGGTTCCAGGGACGATGCCGCGGAATTGGCGGCAAACCTGGGCTGCCGCTACGAGATTCTCCCCATAGAGCCGGTGTTCCAGGCATTCCTCGGCGCGCTGGAGGGGGTCTTTGAAAACCGCCCCTTCGACATTGCGGAAGAAAACCTCCAGGCCCGGATCCGGGGCAGCCTGCTCATGGGCTTTTCCAACAAGTTCAACTCCATGCTCCTTACCACCGGCAACAAGAGCGAACTGGCAATGGGCTACTGCACCCTCTACGGGGACATGAACGGCGCGCTGGGGCCCATCGGCGACATGTTCAAGACCGAAGTCTTCGCCCTCTGCCGCCGCATCAACGAGCGGGCCGCCAAGGCCGGGAACAGGGCCCCCATCCCCCAGGCCGTCATCGACAAACCCCCCTCGGCGGAACTGCGGCCCAACCAGAAAGACCAGGACAGCCTCCCCCCCTACGAGGTCCTGGACGAAATCCTGCGGCTCTACCTTTACGAAAACCTCTCAAAAGACGAAATCGTCAAACAGGGCTGGGACGGCGAACTGGCCGCCCGGATCATCCACACCGTTGCCCGTGCGGAGTTCAAACGCCGCCAGGCACCCCCGGTCCTCAAGGTAAGCCCCCGGGCTTTCGGCATGGGCCGCCGCATGCCCATCGCCCGGGCGGTGTACGAGATATAGGCTGCTTGAGGATAATGGCGAAAAGAGCGCCGAAACAAGCAGCGGGGTGGCGGTGGAAAGAATCTGGGGCGGGGGCCCCGGATTTTTCCAGCCGACAGGACCCCCAATGAATTTTTTACGGCTCTTTTCGGATTTGGAATTGCTGAAGCGGCTACACCATGACCGATCCGCCGCTTACGGGAATACATACCCCGGTAATAAAGGATGCCAGGCCGGAAGCTAAAAATGCAACCACATTGGCAATTTCCTGATCGGTTCCCCGCCGGGCTAGCGGAACTTTGCGGGTGTATTCCGGGGCAATTTCGCTGTGATTCTGCCGGTCCTTGTTGCTCACCGTCCAGCCGGGAGCCACCTGGTTTACCGTAATGCCCTGGGCGCCCACCTCCTTCGCCAGAACCCGGTAGAGCCCGTCCATACCCCGTTTGGCCGAGGCATAGGCCCCGGAATTGGCTTCGCACAGGGCCGAACATTCGGTATTTATCCCGATAAAACGGCCCGCGCCTTTTTCTATCATTGCCGGTAAAAAAGCCTTGGCCGTCAACACACTCTGTTTAATGCAGGATTCAAACTGATTCTGAAAATCGCCGGTATTCTGCTGCAAAATGGAAGTCCAGGTATACTGGCTTACGGCGTTGTTCACCACAATATCAGGGTTTCCCAGCGCGTCCCGGACGGCGCTTCTCATAAGCGCCACCGACTGCTCACCGGTAATATCCGCCTGCACCGCAAAGGCCCGCCCGCCCTGGGAAGTTATCTTGCGGACCAATTCCTCCGCGCCGGTTTTGTTTTTAAGATACTGGACGGCAACGGCGGCTCCGCAGGAAGCGAGGGTCTGCGCCATTACCCTGCCAAGTTCTCCGGATGCGCCGGTAACCAGCGCAATCTTGCCGCTTAAATTAATTTCCATAGTTGAACCTCCAAAAGTATAAATTGCCCCGGCTGCCATACTGTGTCCGCCGGGTATTTTTGTCAACAGAGACCTGTTCCCGCAATTTTACTTTTAGTGAAAAAGCTCCCCTGTCCAACGAAAAAAATGGTCAAATGACGATGTTCCCGCGGGTATTACCCGGCGTTACCGTTCACCATTTGACCATTTTTTACCTTGATTAACCCCCTTTTAAGCAACGTTAGTTTTTTTAGGGGGAGAAAAGACGCCCGAAGAATGTAACAGGGGGTGGCGGTGGAAAGAATCTGGGGTGGGGGCCCCGGATTTTTCCAGCCGACAGGACCCCCGGTGATTTTATA
>JAIRXT010000137.1 GCA_031268125.1 Treponema sp.
AAGCGGCTTGAAAGTTCGGAATTACCGGAATACCGGGAGAAGATCGCCCGGGCCCGGCAGGATGCAGAAAAAGAATTCAAAGATCATTTTATTGCCCGCCTTAACGAACTTATCGAAGAAGCCTGGGAAAGCTTCCGGGAGATTAACGAAATATTGCGGTCCCTAAGTTTCGGACGCGATCAGTACCGGTTCAGCCTGGAGGAACGGAACGACCGGAGGGGGCAGATCGAGATCATCAGAAAAGCGGCGGCAATCCCCGCCCAGGATGACACCCTGTTTTCCCAGTTGACGGACCCGGCGGACCTAAAGGCCGCCCAGGACCTTTTTGAGCGGATCCTCAACGCCAACCTGGATTCCCCGGAACTGCGGAGCATCTGCGATTACCGGACCTACTTCCGCTACGATATTAAAATTAAAGAAACCGACGTTATCGATCAAAGCACGGGAAAACCCGTGGAGCTTTCCCTGGCCAGGGTGCTGCGGGAAAAATCCGGCGGCGAAACCCAAACCCCCTACTACGTTGCCATTGCCGCAAGTTTTTACCGGTTCTACAAAAGCCGGCCCGAGAACACCATACGACTGGTGATGTTTGACGAAGCTTTCAACCGTATGGATGATGAGCGGATCGGCAAGATTCTGGAATTTTACCGGGACCTTAACATACAGATCATCAGTTCCGTGCCCACCGAAAAAATAGAAGCCATGACACCCCACATGGACCGGATCAACCTGGTTATCCGCCACGGCTACTCCGCCAGAGTCCGGGACTTCCATACTGCGGAGGCCGCCGGAACATGACGACATGGGAAAGCCGGATCGTCAACGCCTTTACCGCCCGTTATCCCGCTTCTTCCCTGGCCGCACTTCCCGGCGGCGGGGAAGAATCTTCCCGCGAATCCCCGCCGTTAGAAATTCCGCCGGAAACACCGCCAAAGACGCCCCGCCCCCTCAGGCTGCGGCCGGAGCAGATATTCCCCGGCCTTGAGCGTGCCTCCGCGGATAACCAGGAATCGTTCCTGGAAGCGGCCGAATCCCTGGAAAAGCAGGGCCTCCTTTCCCTTGTCTGGGCCCGCCACCGGAAAGGGGAAATCCTTAACACCCTGATATGTTCCTCCCCGGATCTGCTTTACGATTTCAGCGGCAGGGTTTCCCCCAGGGTCAGCGCCGAAACGGTCCGGGCCGCGGCCCGGTCTTTCGCCGCCGGCGGAACCATAGCCGGGGATTTTTTCTCGTTTATCGCGCAAAGCTTTTCAACCCTTGATGCGTCCGGGGGAATCGACGCTGCCGCGTTGACCGAACTGGCTCGCCTGGCCGCCGCCCTCCGGGAAGCGGACGGGTCCCGCATCCCCCTTACCACCCGGGCCCTGTCGGTAGCCCTGTACCGCGACTCCAAACGGCTGGAATACCTGCTCGATCTGTTCGGCCCCCTCCTCAGCCGTGCCCGGCGGCAGGGAATCGCCGTCCCGGATTTTTCGTTCCTGGACCGTTCCTATCCCGAAACCTTTATCGCCGGGAAAATCGCCTTCGAATTTGCGGAAGAACCCGCGGAACAGCAGCCGCCCTGCCCTTTGGTCAACGCGCCGGGCGGCATTCTGGGCCTTCCCCTGGAAACGATTCTCAAGCTGCGGCGCATACGGCCCCTAACGGGGCCCCTGACGGAGCGCCGCCCCGCCGTTTTGACGGTGGAAAACAAGGAGACTTTTTTTGCCCTCTCCCAATCCCTGCCGGGTTATACTTGTTTCCTTTACGCCGCCGGCCACCCCAACCGGGCGGTCCGGGCGCTGGTGTCGCTGCTTGCCGAATCGGGCTTTAGCTTCCACCACGCCGGGGACCTGGACCCCGACGGCATCCTTATCCTGCAAGAACTGGAAAAAATCGCCGGAACGGACATGCGCCCCCTGCGGATGGACGCGGAAACCTTTAACCGCTACCTGGGCTGCGGCAAAAAGCTGAAACCGTCGGCGCTAAAACGGACTTCCCTTATCGGCGAAAAAACCCGCTCCATCCCCGGCATCGCGGAACTTATCGGGCGCATAGAAGAAACCGGGATGGGGGTAGAACAGGAGATTCTAGATTACACCGGGTCCCCCCTGATACGCCGGTAGTTTTTCTGTTTTTTATTTGCGTGCGGTTCCCGGTTAGTATTAGAGTTGTTCAACAAGCCCATTCTTTCCTGCGATTAAAAATCGGCGCAGGAAAATACAAAGTATAACCGCCAGCCGGCACAAACATGGCTTGTGAAAAAATCCGTATCGCTTAGCAAAACTGTATGGCCCACTAAAACAATGGGTAAAAATTGATAATAGCGTTGTTCGATGAGCTTGTTCCAAAACTACGGCAATGACCTATGCTGGAAGCAGGTTCTTGGAGTCCTGCCGGGGTAAAAACACCGCGCAAGGCGGTGGATTTTTTCCCCCGGCGCCCCGTGTTACTTGGCATACATTTCTGAATTCCCTTTGTGTTGAACCGGGGAAAAGGCTGCTGTTCCAAAAATTTAGTTTTGGAACAACTCCCTTAAAAAACTACAAAAGGCTTAACCTTTTACGAGATTTGTTGAACAAGTTCAATTGCTGATTGACCAGCAATTCCAAATTCAAAATTCTAAATCCGAAAAGAGCCGTAAAAAAATCATCAACTTTCCTGCCGGCCGGACCCCGCTGCTTGTTTCGGCGCTCTTTTCGCTATTTCCCCATCGTGAATTACCTTATACCAAAGGGTTTTCAAAGTAATTCACAATTGGAATTGCTGCCGATTGACCACATCCTGCCTCATGGCGTATAATATATCTTAAGGAGTACCTAATGCCAGCAAAATTTACCGTTTACAAAGACCGAAAAAAGCAGTACCGCTTTAACCTCAAAGCCACCAACGGCGATATCATCGCCTCTGGCGAAACGTACCCCGACAAGAAGTCGGCCCTCAAAGGCATAGCTTCCATCCAGAAGGCCGCCGCCGCCGCTAAAATCATTGACGACACCGGCGAAGCCGAAGCCCCCGCCCGGCGGGGACGTAAACCCGCCGCGGACACCACGGCGCAAACGGCCCCCAAACCGCGGGGACGCAAACCCGCAGCAGATTAGGCCGGGCGGGTACAGCATTTCTCAGTCAAGTCTCCCGGTAATACCGGGGGACTTGTTTTTATGAACCGCTCAACAC
>JAIRXT010000167.1 GCA_031268125.1 Treponema sp.
CGCGCCCCAAAAACAAAGAAGCGGCTTGACTCATGCCAGATATTGAAGTAATATCTAAGTAATATCAATTTGATATAAAGGAGCTTCGATATGGCAACACTTGAAGACACAAAGCAGTACGAGGAGATCGTTCCGCGCCACGGATCGGGGATGGCTGCGCTGCTGCTCAACAGCCTGGCAATGCTGGTCTGTACCGCTTTGTTTATCCTGGGGGTCTTTCTTGTGGAAGAGGGGGGTGTTACGGCCGGAGGGACCGTGCTGCTCATCCTTTCGGCGCTTTACCTGTGCGGGCTGGGGCCGCTTCTCTTTATGGGGCTCAAGATCCTCAAGCCCAACGAGGCCCTGGTGTTGACGCTGTTCGGCAGCTACACGGGTACGCTTAAGGGGCCGGGGTTCTTCTTCGTTAACCCTTTTAACCGGGCGGTTAATCCGGGCGCCGTACCCCCGGCAGCGACTACGGAAGTCCCCGGAGAGACGGTGAATCTTGTCCGCATCCACCGCCTCCTGGACAGGAAGATCTCCCTTAAAGCGATGACCCTTAACAACGCCCGGCAGAAGATCAACGATCAGCTTGGCAATCCGATTATCATCGGAATTGTGGTGATCTGGCGGGTGGTCAACACGGCAAAGGCGGTGTTCAACGTGGATAACTACCGGGAATTCCTTTCGATCCAGTGCGATTCCGCCCTTAGGAACATTGTACGGCTGTACCCCTACGACGCGTCGGAGCGGGATGACGAGAAGACTCTGCGCAGCAGCAGCCAGGAGATAGCGGAAAAACTCAAAACGGAGATTCAGGAGAAGGCCGCCCTGGCGGGGCTGGAGATTATCGAGTCCCGCATAACCCACCTGTCCTACGCGCCGGAGATTGCCGCGGCCATGCTCCAGCGCCAGCAGGCCGCCGCTGTTATCGACGCCCGGCAGATGATTGTGGAAGGGGCCGTGGGTATGGTAGAAATGGCCCTGGACAAGCTGCGCAGGAAGGAGATTGTGCATCTGGACGAGGAGCGCAAGGCGGCGATGGTGTCCAACCTGCTGGTGGTTCTCTGCGGGAACCGTGATGCCCAGCCCATCGTCAACAGCGGTTCTCTTTATTGAAACCGCTGAAATAGACATCGAAATTGAGGCAGCGCCCTTTGGAAGACCGGGAAATCCCCAAAAAACAGATACCCCTCCGCCTTAACCTGCGCCTGTGGGAAGATCTTAACGCGTGGGCGGCGGATGAATTCCGCTCCCTCAACGGCCAGATAGAGTACCTGCTGACGGAATGTGTAAAAAAGCGCGGGCGGGGCGGCGGCGATCCGGCCCCGCCGGACGGTCCCGGCGAAGCATAATCGCCGGGATTTCGCCGGTATCGGCGGTGGAGGGGCTATGGATCTTCGTTCACGTTTGTCCCGCATCAGGGAACTTAATTCCGGCAAAAAGGATGCCGCCGGACGGAACGCCGGAAAACAGGGGGCCCAGCCGGAAGCCGGATCATCGCCGCAGAGCGGGCTGTTTGAAAAACAGGGCTGGAATTCTCTAGGCCCCTATGTCCTTAAACGTGAATGGTGTGCCGATCTTCCCCTTTCTGTGCCCTGTTCCTTGCCGCCGGCCCTGGACATTCTGGTTCCCGGAATCGGGGGGACGGCCCCGGCATCCCTTAGGTTTTTCGATCTGGAAACCACCGGCCTGTCCAGGGGGGCGGGTACCGTCGCATTCCTGGCCGCCTTCGGCGCGTTGGAAGATCCCCCTGCTTCCGGCAGGCAGGGATCCGGGGCGGATTACGGGAAAATACGGATTGCCCAGTATCTTTTGCTGGATTATCCCGGAGAGGCCGGTTTTTTGGAGGCCCTGTGCGGGGAATTCGATGTCCGCCCCACCATCGTAAGCTACAACGGCAAGACCTTTGACGCCCCGATTCTGCAAAGCCGCTGTCTGATGAACGGTATGGCCCAGCCCCTTTTTGGGCACCTGGACCTTCTTTACAGCGCCAGGCGTCTGTGGAAGCGTTTTCTTCCCGGCTGTTCCCAGGGAACCGTGGAGACCGGGGTGTTGGGCCTGAGCAGGGAGGGGGATATTTCCGGCGCCCTGGCCCCGGACGCCTGGTTCGGCTTTCTGAAAGACGGAGATGCCGCCGCCCTGCTCCAGGTTTGTGATCATAACGGCCGGGACATTCTGGGGCTGGCCTCTATCCTGGGCGCCCTGTGCCGGGTTGCCGGGGACCCGCTGGGGGACCGGTTCCACCCGGACCCGGAACAGTTGTGGCTCTGCTGGCAGGGCGCCTTACGCCGGGGTTCCTGTGCCGAAGGGGATATGGCCAGGGCCCTGCTTGAGCGGGGAGCGGAGCTGGGTTATCCCCGGTGCTGCAGGAAACTGGCGGTAGAAGCCGAATGGCGGCGGAACGACATACGCCGGGCGCTGGATCTGGTGGAAAGGGCCCTCGCTTTTCAAGCGGCCTTTCAGCCGGCTTTTCAAGCGGCTTTTAGGCCGGAGGGCAGCGGCGAAGCCCGCCCCGGCATTTTCCCCGGAAGGCTGCGGGAGGACCTGGAAAAACGAAAGGAACGGCTCCTGTCCAAGGCCGGCCGGACTTGAGCTTTGCGGGCGGGTTTGAGGCTGGTTTACTTGTCGTTCAGCCCCTGGATACGATTCATCCGTCCCTTGTAAAAAGCGGAGCAGCCGCCGCGCTTGTCGATCTCCGCCTGCATAAGGGTGTGGACTGCCTTGGCGTAGCTGCGTATCGAATCCATCGAAATTTCACCGTTTTTTTCCCGCCTGATATAATGGGAAGGGTAAACCGGATTTAGAATGACGAGTTTTTCCCGGGGGAAGGCCCGGCCGAAAAAACCATAGGGCTTGTATTTCCCGCCGGAAAACACCGTTACCATAGGGATTACGGGGATGTCCAGGTGGGCGGAAAGGTAAAACGCGCCGGGCCGGAATTCTTGAATCTTCTGGTTGTAGAGGTAGCACTCCCCCTCCGGGTAAAAGAGCAGGTAGCGCCAAAACCGGAAGGCCGCGGATGCCGCGTCAAGGAGCGCGGCAAGACTGTTTTTACCGCGGGGAATCGGGACTCCCCCCAGAAGCCGGGTAAAGGTCCCCAGAACGGGAAATTCCACGGTGGCTTCCAGCATGGTTTGATGAACCCGCCGGGGCCAAACCGCCCCGGCCATTTTTACGGGATCAAGAAAGGTAGTATGGTTACAGACCAGAATAGCTTTCCTGTGCCGCCGCAGCCTGGCACGGTTTTCGTAGGAAGTAGAGTACTGGACAATGTTAATAATATTCGCAATGGGGAAAACAGGGTAAAACGTCAGGGCGCCGGCAAGCCGGAAGGGCAGTGAAGTATCAATGAGCGGCCGTCCGTGCTTGTAGGGCATGGTTAAGATACCACCCGGTCTTTCCAGAGAAAACCTTTACCGGAGACGGTTCGAAACCAGGAATACGAGGCAACCCGCAGGAAGTTGAGCCATAAAAGGGGCCAGAGGAGCCCGTAGTACCATTCCAGGCGGTGGCCCAGAAACATGAAGATCCAGGTGAGCGTATACAGGATATTTACCAGAATTACGATTCCCAAATGCGGGCTTTTGGTGATAATGCTGATAAAAAGCAGGGGGAAGGGGAAAAAGAAAAAGAAAGACGCCACCAACGCCACGAAAAAAAGAAGCAGGGAATTCTTCGCGAAAAAATCAAAGATGTTTTTCCCTATCCCCTGCAGGGCTTCGTTATAACCGTTGTACATCCTGCACCACGCGTGGGCGGTAATATCAAGGAACCGGGTTTGGTAGCCCATCCGCTTTACATGCCGGGACATGTAGATGTCTTCGCTGGTTTTTTTCTTAAAACTTTCGCAGCCCCCTATGGCATTGAGTACTTCACGCCGGATGGCAATATATTGTCCGATAGCGGAAGAAAAAAAGTGGAGTTTGGTAAAACGGTTGAGGAACAGGGGGATAACAAAGCCGGTCAGGAGGAACATCAGGGGCACGGTAACGATTTCCCCCAGGGTGTTCATCTTCTGCCCGATGTATCCGGAGATCATGTCCGCTTTAAGGCCGGTGATGTTGGTAACTGCCCAGGAAATACTGGTGGGGCTGTGAATGGTATCGGCATCGGTAAACAGCAGAATTTCCCCCTTCGCCTCTTTGGCAAGCTGGTGCAGGGCAAAGGGCTTGCCGTACCAGCCGCCGGGCAGGGGAGCGCCGTTGATGACCTTGAGGCGGCGGTTTTCCGCCGCCAGTTGCTCCAGGATGGGAAGCGTGCTGTCGGTAGAATTATCGTTGAGGACCAGAATCTCATAGTTTTGGTAATACTGGTTGCAGAGAGACAGGATACAGCGGGCAATGCAGGATTCTTCGTTCCGGGCCGGGACAAGCACTGAAACCAGGGGGCCGTCGGCCATTTCCGCATCCAGCGTAAAGCGCCACATCTCATAATGATTGGCCAGGGAGATGATAAAAAAATAAATTCCTACGACAAAGAGGATAGGGTAGTAAACCTGTATCACGACCGAGAGTATTTCTTTTGCCATGTCTTTAACCGTTCAGGAGGCTCTGCACGTATTTATTGGTAGGGTAAATTTCCAGGGCTTTAAGAAGCCAGGGACGGGCATCGGTTGGTTTTTTTTGCTGCACGTAGGCATAGCCGATGGCTGAATAGATGTTAAAGAGATCGTCCTTATCAGGATTACTGGCGGAAGGAATTTCCTCCATCATTTTGATGCCTTTTTTGTAGTCATGGAAAGGGGAAGGCGCGTAGATCCAGCGGGAGGCAATCATGATCTGGGCTGCGGCGTTCCGCGGGTTTTTTGCCAGGGCTTTTTTTGAGTAGCTTTCAACCTTAAGCCCGTTTGCCAGGGCATAGGAAACTGATCGTACCGCGCAGGACTGGGAGATGTTTTCCGCCAGCATCTGCCAGCCTTCGTCTTCCTCCCCCTCTTCCTGTGCCTTTTCTGCCCAGAGAATGCCCTGCTCATACTGGGCTGCGGCTTCGGTTTTTTTGTTCTCGTATTGATAGGCCCTGCCCATCATGTACTCGCAGCGGGACAGCATGACGTAGAGTTCCCGGCCCGTGAGGGTTTCCCGGGCCTTGGTTGCGGCATCCTGGTACAGAGGGACGATTTCACCGGCGTTTAATTCCTGGGCGTAAATGGCATCCCGAAGCTGCAGGTAATAGTCCGGATAAGAAAAAAGCCCCGTAACGGGCAGGACGATTAATGCAGATAAAATTAAAAAATGCTTCATGTATTGCATAACTATAAAAGACTTACCGGGTCTATGTCTACTTCCAGGTAAACCCGGCTGTCTTTGCCCTTGTTGTAGCGGAGCAGGGCCGTTTGCGCCGCTCCGTGGAGGGGGCCCATGCCGGGACCCCGGAGGATCAGGTGGCGGCGGTGGTTCCCGGCGATGATCCCGATGGGGCATTCGGCGGGACCCAGAATATCGGCGCCGGGGGGGAGCAGGGGGCGGGCCAGGTCCGCAAGTCTGCCGGCCGCCTTGTCCGCCCGGACCGGGTCCCGGGACCGCAGGTTAAAACGGATAAGCCGGGAGTAGGGGGGAAAATTCAGGGCCTTGCGCTGGGCAATCTCCGCACGGAAGAAACCTTCCACATCCAGGGCCGTTGATTTTTCAATTACCGGGTCCCCCATCCTGAAGGTCTGGATGATCACTTTGCCGTCGGGAAAGTAGCGCCCCGCCCGGCCCGCCACCTGGACCAGCAGGGAAAAGGTCCGCTCCGCGGCGCGAAAATCCGGCAGGTGGAGCCCCGTATCCGCCAAAACAACCCCCACCAGGCGTACCCTGGGGAAATTCAGGCCCTTGGCCACCATCTGGGTACCCAGGAGTATATCTATCATACCGGCGCGGAACATCCCCAGGGTTTCCTCAAGGCCGCCCCCGGCCGTCGAATCGGCGTCCACCCGGCGGACTCTCAGCTTCGGGAAGGTCCGGCCCAGTTCCTCCTCGATCATTTCGGTGCCGAACCCCCTGAAACCGGCTTCAAGGGAGCCGCAGCGGGGGCAGACCCCCGGAGGGGCTTCGGAGTAACCGCAGTAATGGCAGATCGCCCTGCCCCGGTCTTTGTGCCAGGTAAGCGACACGGAGCAGTGCTTACAGGTCAGTTCGAAGCCGCAGGAAGGGCAGTGGTAAAAGTAGGCAAAGCCCCGGCGGTTGAGAAACAGGATGGTCTGGCGGCCCATGCGGGCGGTTTTGAGGATCTCCTCCTTGAGCTGCGGGGTAAGGCAGCCTGCCGTACCCTCAAGGCTTACCGCGGAGATCTCCGGCGGCTTCCCCCCCGCCAGGCGGCGGGAAAGGTTGAGCCGCCGTATCTGCCCTTCCCCCATGAGCTTCCATGCCTCCACCGAGGGGGTGGCGGACCCCATAAGGAGCAGGGCCCCGGAGATCGCCCGGCGGTGCATGGCCGCCTGCCGGGCGTGGTACCGGGGGGTGCTGCCCGATTTATAGGAACCGTCGTGTTCTTCATCGATGATGATGAGTCCCAAATCCTTAAAGGGTGCAAAAACGGCGCTCCGGGGGCCCGCGACGATACGGACTTCCCCCCTGCGGGCCCGCATCCACTCGGAAAGCCGGGCGCTGGGGCTCATGCCGGAATGGAGAGTCGCCGCCAGCGGGCCGAAACGGGCCTTGATAGCCTCCGCCGTCTGGTGGGTTAGGGCGATCTCCGGCACCAGGTAAATCACCGATTTCCCCCGGTTCAGGGTTTCCTCTGCGGCCCGGAGGAATACCTCCGTCTTGCCGGAACCGGTGATGCCGTACAGGTAGAACATCGGGGTCCCGGCGCCGGGGGGGGCGGTAACGGCTTCCAGGGCTTCCCGCTGCTCGGCGGAAAGTTCCAGCGGCGCGGGGGCAATTTCTTCCCCCCCGTACAGGGCGGAGTAGGCCCCCGGCCTCCTTCCCGAGGGGATCATCGCCGCCAGGGCTTCCCCCAGGCTGCAGAGGTAATAGGCGGCGATCCACTCCGCCAGGGCAATGTCCTCTGCTCCGAAGGTACATTCGCTGTCCACCACCCGGCGGATTTCCCGGATGTTTCCGGGTTCGATGTTCGCCGGGGCTTCCTCCCGCTCGGCAACGATATAGCCCAGAATATCCCGCTTGCCGAAGGGCGCCATGACCCGCTTGCCGGATACCGCTTCGCTGGGGGGCTTGGCGCCTTTACGGGGCGGGGCGGGTTCCCGGTTCCGGTAGGTAAAGCGCTGATTTGCGGGGATATCGAAAACCAGTTCCAGGTAGGGGGCCATCAATTACCCGTAAGTTCTTCAAGCTTGGAACGGAGCAGTTTTAAATCTTCCCAGGCCGGCCGTTTAAGGTCTTCGTTCCGCAAGAGGGCGCTGGGGTGGTAGGTTGCCAGCAGCGGAACCGGGGGCGCCGCGGGATATTCAAAAAAACGGCCCCGCAGACTCCCGATAGTGGCCCATTCTTCGTTTCCCAGGAGCAGGTTGGAGGCAACCTTGCCCACACAGAAGATTATCCGGGGCCTGAGGCAGGCTATCTGCCGGTTCAGGAAGGGCCGGCATGCCAGGGCTTCCGCGGGCGCGGGGTCCCGGTTCCCCGGGGGCCGGCACTTGACCACATTGGCAATAAAGCAGTTTTCCTGCCGGCGCAGGCCGATAGCGGCAAGCATCTTGTCGAGGAGCTGCCCCGCCCTGCCCACAAAGGGCCGGCCCGTGCGGTCTTCGTCCTGGCCGGGACCTTCGCCGATGACCAGAACCAGCGGATTGTTTACCCCCTCGCCGGGAACGGCGTTGGTCCTGCCGGCCCCCAGCGGGCAGGAACCGCAGATGCGGATCTCTTCGGCAATTTCCTCAATGCCGGAAGAAACCGGCGAGGGAAGCGGCGGCCCGCCGGTCCCCAGGTCAGGTGATCCGGCGGATTCCCGGACGGGAAGCTCCGGGGCGGCGGGATCACCGGCGAAGTCATAACTTTCCCTGGGCCGCCGGTATCCGTCCCCCAGGTAATCGCCGGCGGTGTCGAGAAACCCGGCCAGGGCCGTTTTTTGTTCCGGTGTCATTATTCCATCTCCATCCGCTGGCGGACCTGTATCCGCCTGAGCAGGGTATTGGCCCGTTCGCTGTAACGGACCGGATCGGCTTCAACGGCAAGGCCCAGGAATTCCGCGGCCCGTTCCCCCTGTTCCGCGGCGGCGGCGTTAAGCCCCAGGGCATAGTAGACCAGCGCCCTGTCCGCTCCCCGTTCAAGGCTGGAGTTGTAGTACCGTTCCGCCCGGTCCCAGGCCCCCCTGCCGTAGGCAATGAGCCCCAGATAGTAATAGGGGGCATAGTGGCCGGGCCGCTGATCGCGGGCCGCAGCAAAAACAGGTTCCGCCGTGTCAAGGTCCCCCGCCCCGTACATCCGGCGGCCTTCGTTCATCAGTTCCGAAAAAGTCTTGCGGGCGCCGACATACGAATAGTAGTCCCGGTCCAGGTTTTCAAAGCCGTTCCATCTCACAATCCATTCCGCCACGGCGGTGGTATTTTCCTCCAGGCCGGCATCGGGGGAGAGGAGCAAAAAACATTCCAGCAGGGAGCGGAAGTATTCGTCATTGCCGCTGTTAAGAAAAAAGGATACCAGGGCCCAGGAAAGGGCGCTGTAGTCCTCCCGGGGAAACGATGCGCTGCCGTCCTGGATGCCCAGAAGAAGAATGTCCCACACGGGGACGGCCGGCAGTTCCTTAACCCGTTCCAGCCAGGAAAGGTTTTCGGTGTAGGCCGATTCGCCCCCTTCTACGGACAACGTGCTAAAATAAATGGCGAATCCTTCCTCTATCCAGACAGGAGGATTGGCGATAAAAGACCGCAGATACTGAACAAACGACTGGTAGGGCAGGGTTTGTTCCCAGCCGGTACCGTTCCCGTAGTTGACCACCAGTTCCCGGCGATCCGTCTGGCGGTAGTGGAGGTACAGCGCCCCGGTGTTTTTTTCTCCCAGCCTGTTAATAAGATACCGGTCGTAGGCTTCCGTATCGCTCATCAAACGCACCTTAAGGGGCGCCGCCAGGGACTGGGGATTAAAGCGGAAAATACGGGTATAAACCGCAAAACGCCCCTCCAGGTCCCCGGCGATTTTTTCCCTTGCCGCCTGGTCTTCACTGTGAATCTCGTAGTGATCCGTGATCAGGGAATCCTGCCCGAATCCCCCGCCGGGCCGGCCGAACAAAGCCATTAGTATTACTGTTGAACATAAAAAACGCCGCATAATTCCTCCCGGCGGTCCGTGATTGCGGACCCCCGTTATTGTATGATCTTGTCAATGATAATATTTACTTCTTCGATAAGAATATTGGTATACCGCTCGATGTTGTCAATGATATACTGCTGCAGTTCATGGATATTTCCCCCCAGTTGTATCCCGTAGGGCACGTCAATGGTGATCACCAGCCGGTAGCCTATCTCGTCATCCTTAATTGAAATTTTTTTGATGCGAATTTCGCCGTTGTACTCGTCAACGCAGTGGATTACCATCTGGCTCAGGGCCGCCTCCGTGATGATCACCTTGCCCCGTTTGGAATATTCGGGACGGACCACGGACTTTTCCAGCACCTTCGGAATAAAGCCGATTCTGCCGGAGTCCGGACCGGCCCCCGCGGGGCTGATCCCGGTGGTTTTCTTTTTTTTCTGCAAAACCCGGATGGCATCGTAAAAAATATTCGGGTAACTCCGTTTTACCTCGATGGAAGGCACGGGGATCACATGCTTGCCCTCGATCTTGCGGGTCCTGATAGCCTTTTCAATTTCGTCCTGGGAGGCAATGTCTTCGATCTTGATGATCTTCGCGGGGATGGGAAGCTGGAGCCGGGCGGCGATTTTGTTCACCATTTTTTCCGATGTTCCCAGGATAAGAACTTTGCGGATCTTTTCGCCTTGAAGTTTCCGGGCAACGTCGTCCCGGTGCCCCTTGGCGTCGAACAGGGCCACCTTAACCGCCGCCATAAAGGTCTTTTCGGTCTTTGCCGAATGTCCCGCCAGGATTCTGGTGTCTTTGATCAACAATCCGTCATCGATAATGTAATCGATCCCGTGCCTTTGGGCCACCAGCTTGGCCCGGAAACTCTTGCCGGTGCCGCTTTCCCCCACCAGGGCATATACCTTAATCTTGTAAAACAGCCAGGAGAGACCGGGGATCATAGTACCAGTATAGGAGATTATATAAAACAGAGCTACCTGTAGGGCCCCAGCGGCAGCAGTTCCGAATTCAAAATTCCAAATCCGAAAAGAGCCGTAAAAAATTTATCAGCTTTCCTGCCGGCTGGAAAGAATCCGGGGCCCCCGCCCCGGATTCTTTCCACTTTTCGCTTTCGCGAAACTGGACCCCCCGCTGCTTGTTTCGGCGCTCTTTTCGCTACATCCCCATTGTGAATTACCTTA
>JAIRXT010000177.1 GCA_031268125.1 Treponema sp.
AAAAGCCCCAGGGTTTTAAGGGCCGCGGTTTTCCCCCCCGTGTTAGGCCCAGTGACGATCACGGTCCGCAGCCCCGGATTCATAACCAGGTCGATGGGTACGGCGGCGGGACCCAGCAGGGGGTGCCGGGCCTGCAACAGGGAAATGCCGGGGCCGGTGACGGCGAAGACCCCGCCGGTTTCCAGGCTGTAGCGGGCCTTGGCCCGGAGAATTTCCAGATCAACTATGCCCCGGTGGAACCGGGCAAGGTCCTCCCTGCCTCCGGCTATACAGGCCGTCAAGTCCCGCAGGACCCGCCGGATCTCCGCTTCCAGGGCCCGTTCCTCGATAAGGATGCTGTTGTTCCGCTCGACCACTTCCTCCGGTTCCACAAAAACCGTCTGCCCCGTGGCGGAAACCTCGTGGACAATACCCCTGATCCGGCCCCGGTAATTTGATTTTACCGCCAGCACCAGCCTGCCGTCCCGCTGCGAGGGCAGGGAGGACTGGAGCATCCGCCTGCCTTCTTCAGCCGCCGAATAGCGGGCCGCCGCCGCCTCAAGCTCCTCCCGCAGATTCGCAATCCGCCGCTTGATGGCCCGGAATTCGGCCAGATCCCGGAGCTTTCCCTCCCGGTCGATAAGCTGGAATACCTTCCGGGCCGGGCCGGAGCAGTCGGGCAGGGCGGCCAGGGCTTCTCCCAGGCCGGATTCACCGGGAACCTTGAGGAGCCAGGATTTAAGCCGTTCCGCCCGCTCCATAAAGATCCCCAGGGCGTAGGCTTCGTCAATCTCCAGGGCGGCCCCTTCCACCGCCAGCTTGGGGAGGATAGGCGAAACGGACGGAAGCCGCTCCCGGGGCTCCCCCGCCTCCCGCTTCATCAGATCGAGGATCAGGGAGACCCGGAGCTTCAGGGCCTCCACCTCCTCCGCCTTGCGGAGGGGCAGTTCTTCCCGGATTCCGGCGGCGGCCTCCTCGCTCAGGGCGCAGCGCCCCAGGCGGCCGGTTATTTCGCCGTATTCCAGCAGCCGGTAGGTCCTTTCGTTCATTTCCAGCCCTCCTTCAATTCTTCAGAAAGGCGGAGAAAGCTGTCGTAACGGTCCCTGTGGATGCGGCCTGAGGAAAGGGCCTCCAGGATCTTGCAGCCCGCCTCGCCCCGGTGGCTGCAGGAAAGGCCGTAGGCGCAGCTTCCCGCCAGGGGGGCGAATTCCCTCATATACAGGACCACTTCCTCCGCCTTGATTCCCTGGGGGACAAAGCGCCTTAAACCGGGGGTATCGATGATACGGGTTTCCCCGGTATCCCCCGGCCCTCCGGGAATCTCGATAAGCTCCCCCAGGACGGTGGTATGGTTCCCCCGGTCGTACTTTTGGTTCAGGGCCCCCACCCTGGCCCCGGCCTGGGGGAACAGCGCGTTGATGATGCTGGACTTCCCCACCCCGGATTGCCCGGCCAGTACGGCGGTCCCGCCCCGGACCTTTTCCCACAGTTCCCCCAGCCCTTCCCCCGTCCGCGCTGAAATTCGCAGCACCGGATAGCCGCAGCGCAGGAAGTCCTCAAGCCTTTCCTCAATGTCCCGCAGCGGTTCTTCCCCCTCTTCCCCCCCGCCCCACAGATCCTGCTTGTTAAGGAGGATCAGAGCGGGGATCCCCGCGGCCTCCGCCTGAATCAAAATACGGTCCAGGAAGCGGGGCCTGAACGGAGGGGATGCGGGGGTGGTTACGGCCAGCACCATGCCGGCGTTGACCGCCAGTATCTGGGCGTCCCGGCCCGGCCCGGGGCCTTGGGCCTTTTGGTTTTTCCGCGCAAAGATCGTGCGGCGTTCCATCAGCGCCGTAATCCGGCCCTCCTGCCCCGCCGCTTCCACCAGCACACGGTCCCCGGGGGCCAGGGGGTTGTAGTACGAATCCACACCCCGGAGAATCTTCCCCTTTATCCGGCATTCCAGGTAGCGCCTCTCCTCCCCCTCCCCGTCAATACGGACGGTAAAAACACTGTGGGAACCGCGGATCACCAGGCCGTTCATAGTTTCATCAACTCAAAGCCCATCCCGGCCGCCCAGAAAGGCCAGGGAGACTCCCCCTCCGGGGACCCCTCCCGGACATAAAAACGACGAAAAGCCGCCCCTCCCCCTGCCGGAGTTTCGGCAAGGCCGCCGCCCGGACCCCCGGAAAGCCCCCCGTCCAGGAGGGATTCGATACGGCGGGTAATCCCCTCCACCGAATCGTAGATACCAAGGTCCGGAGCGGCCTCTTCCCGGAATTCCTTCAAAAGAAAAAGGAAATGGGTACAGCCCAGTACCACCCCGTCTACCCCCAGATTCCTGAACCGCTCCAGATAGGGGATAACGGCCTGCCGCCTCTCCTCCGCCCCCGACCGGGCATAGCGGTATTCCACAAATTCCACCAGTTCCGGCGCGGCCGCGGGGAAAATCGTTACCCCCCCGCCATAGCGATCCGCCAGTTCCTGAATATAGGGGTCGTCAACGGTTCTGCGGGTCCCCAGCACCCCGATACGCCGGGTCTTTGAATTGAGCGCCGCAGGCTTAACGGCAGGGACGGTCCCCACAAAGATCAATCGGGGGAAACTATCCCGTAGAAACGACAGGGCCGAAACCGTGGCGGTATTGCAGGCCAGAACCAGTATCTTCGGGTCCTCCCTGGCCGCCAGTTCCTCCGTAATCCCCCGCAGAATTTCCCGCAATTCCTCCCTGCTCCGCCCGCCGTAGGGGAAGTTAGCGTGATCCGCCAGGTACACCACCGGCTCCCCCGGATTGCGGGACACAAAATGCCTGCAATAGGGAATACCCCCAATGCCGGAGTCCAGAAACGCAACAGGACGCTTATCCATTCGTGGTAAAAAGATCATCAAAGGCCCGGCGGGCGTCCTCCCGGTTTTTTTCGCTTTTTTGCATATCCGAGGATTTTTTTCCCGGCCCTGCCCCGGGTTTTTGCCCTGCCCCAAAGGACCGGAGCCCGGGGTCCAGGGAAAACCACTCACAAAAATTTGCCCGCTCCCGGTCCCGGGGCGGATCTGAAGCGGCCTGGGGCTCCCGGCAGTTCCCCGATGATCCGGGACTGTAGAAACGGCAATTCCGGCAGGAACGGATATCCCTCCCGCAAGATTCACAGCGCGCGGAGCGGCCTATAGGATCAGGCGCGCCGACAGGAGCGGCACAGTACCAACACATACGCCGATTCTAACCGGGAATTCCAGGATTTACCAAGCCCCCCGTTTTGGACTATAACAGAATCATGTTTGTACTAAGCCCCTGCGCCGCAGGCTGCGGACGGCCGGCCATCAGCGGCGCCAACACCTGCTCAATCCATGCGGCGGATTCCCGGAAAGAGGCGGAACGGATAGGGACCGGCATCGCGGAAAAGGAACTGATCAAAGACCTTTCGGCCTGCGGCCTCCACTTTGAAGACATGGATTTTTCCCATCGCAAGTTTTTTAGCTGCAATTTTTCCGGCGCCACCTTTTCCATGTGCCTGTTTACCCAGTCCCGGATGCGGATGCTGTTTTTCGATTTTTGCACCTTCAAAAACTGCGATTTTTCCGGTTCGGACCTTGAATTTTTATCCTTCGCCGGGTCCAACATCAGCGATTGTACGTTTGAAGGTTCCAACCTCATCCACATTAACTACGGCGGATCGGTAATCACGGAAACCACCTTCGACAATTCGGACCTCTACAACAGCCGCTTTATCAACGCCGATATAGCCCATTCCGACTTCATAAACTGTAACCTTAAACGGGTGTACTTTATCAAAGCCAGACAGGAAAACGTGTCCTTCAAAGCCTCCAACACCGAAGAGGCAGTTTTCGAAATTAGGGAATAACGTGAAACTCTTTTTTCATTACTGCAGTTACGGATTCAGCAATTGCTATATCCTGGGAACCGAAGCGCCGGAAGAACCCCAGGCGATCATCATCGACCCCGCCGTGGTGGACAAGCAGATCCTCGACTTTATCGAAAACAACCGTTACCGGCTGCAGGGAGTCCTGGTAACCCACGATCACATCAAGCACGTCCGGGGACTGCGGACCCTCAAACGCATCTACGACACCGGGATATTCGCCATCAACCCCTATATCCGGGAACACAAAACCACTATGGTCCGGGACGGGCAAAGTTTCAACGCCGGCCCCTTCAAGGTCGAAGTCCTGGCCATACCGGGCCATTCATCGGATTCCGCCGTGTTCCGCATCGGCCGCCTGCTTTTTACCGGCGATTCCCTTACCGCGGGCATGGTAGGCCGCACCTCCAACACCTACGGCGCCGCCGTGCAGATGACGGCCCTGCGCAGCAAGATCCTCTCCCTGCCGGGGGACTTCACTGTCCTCCCCGCCCACGGCCCCCCCTCCACACTGGAAACCGAGCGCCGCTACAACGAAGGCATCAGCGCCTACGAAGAACTTCGCAGCCACCGCCCCAAATTCAAGCTGGACCTTTTGTAGGGGGCCGCTGCCGGGGAAGTTGTTCGATAACTAAAGGTTATCGAACAACTCTATTATCTAAAATCGAACATCTTTTTATGTTCCGTATAATTTATAGTCGACGGATTAAATAGCACCACAACAATATCGGGCCGATGCTTCTCTATATACGCCCTTGCACTGCCGTTAAAATGCCGCAAATCAAGGATATGGAGTTCTTCTACCTCTGTACTCAAAAACGGGGCAACCACCCTGGCAAAAGAATCCTTAATCAGGAGTATTTTCCTGCCGTCACGGACAAGATTATTATGAACCGTTATAACCTGCCTATCCCCATAGACATACGCGCCATAAGGATCTATGGTATAGTAATCTTTTTTGTTAAGCTTATGGTGATCTATCAAAATATCAAAATTACCCCGGGCATCAAGGTTCAGTTCGGGAATGGTTACTGAAAAATCCGTATCGAACTTTGGAGATATAAGGGTAAAATCTTCCGCCTGAGTTTGCGCCAGGGTAACTTTTTTACCCAGGGAACCAAGAAACCAGTCCTTATAAGTTGTGTACAGGTAGTGTTCAGGGCCGCGCGCATCAAAGCTAAACCCATGCCGTTCATTGAGGTAGTTCATAAGGACGGCGCTTGCCCATAATCCGGTTTCCGCCTTCCAGTGATGATCAGTTTTATAAAACAAACCATGATGATCCAGGTTTTCTTCCCGGATATTTTCCCGTAAATCAAGATAAGGAATCTGCTTTACAGATAAGGCGGATAATAAATCATCGGCGTTTTCATTGGAAAAATCCGCTATGCCGCTTACGGCGTCATCCGGGGTAATTTTATGCGGACACTGGACATACACCAGATCAATGCCTAAACCTTGCAGAAAATCGTAAAACGCATATAAACCGGCGGCAGGCGGCGCCGTATTTTTTTCAACTACTTCGCTCAGGTAACCGTCTCCTAAATCGATTACATCTCCGTTTAATATATTCCACCCAATGCTTTTTTCGTAGTGTACCGCCCATTCTGCAAACATGGCCCAGTTTGTAAGATTTTCCCTGGTGTATCGTTCAATCTTTTCTTTAATATCATCAATCCGCTGTTTCAACGGGGACGATTTACTGCCTATAGTATCAGTAGCGGTACTAAAAGGATAGAGCTTTGCCCAGTTAAGACTACGCGTATTTATCTCTGTTATTGTTTTGTCTATCGTTTTGTCAAAAAATACCGCCCTGGTAAAGGCGTTCTGTATATGTAATTTTTCTAT
>JAIRXT010000215.1 GCA_031268125.1 Treponema sp.
GGGGCCGTAAACTTCACCGCTAAGTCCGCCTCTTACTACGTGAAAGACACGGGGTCTGACACTGTTGGGGCAGGCACGCTATCGGCTCCGTTCAAGACCCTTGCCCATGCCTACACCGCGGCGCTGGCCAACCCGGCGATTCAGACGATAACCGTCCTTTCCAACCTTGACCTTGACGCGGGAGCGGCTATGGAGCTGAACGCACACGGCGGAGCACCCCAGGAAATCACCATCACCAGCGATGGCGAGGGCGGACCGTGGACACTGGCCAGATCATTCGGCAATGGCAAGGTGGTTGAAGATGCGGTTGTAACGGTAACCGGCGGGGCGCAGGTCGTGTTCAGCAACATCACGATTGACGGCAAAAACAATCGCAGCCTCGGGTCCACTTTGAACCGCGCACTGTATATCGAAGGAGCCAAGGTTACGCTCGGAGCCGGTGCACATCTTGTCGGGAAGTACGAGTTCTTAACAAATTACGGGAACATAGAAAGCGGCGGAGGCGCGGTGTACGTAAAAAGCGGGGAACTCATCATGAATGACGGTAGTACGATTACCGGCGAGGCTGGCAATCCTGACATGGATACGTCCGACGATAGGGCCTTCTCCGGCGGCGGGGTATACGTGGACAGCGCAGGGACATTCACGATGAACGGCGGTACCGTGAGCGGCTATGCTCTCTCCGGCGGCGGGATTTTCAGCTCCGGGATATTCACGATGAATAACGGCGAGATTAGCGGCTGCACGACGAACCCCTTTGGGTGGTTTCCCTTTACAAACCCCTCCGGCGGCGCCGGGGTGTATGTAGCCGGCGGGACATTCACGATGAACAACGGCACGATTAAAGACAACATCCGCTACAATAATTCTCTTACCGGCGGCGGCGGAGGGGTGTTTGTAGCCGGCGGGGAGTTCCTCATGAAGGGCGGCACCATGAGCGGTAACGAGGCTGAGGGCAGCAGCGGCGGCGGGGTATACGTGGACAGCGCAGGGAAATTCACGATGTCCGGTAACAGCGTCATCAGCGGTAACAGCGCCATGAGCGGCTCACCCGTCTACGGATCGGGCATTCTTGGCGGCGAAGGCGGCGGGGTGTACAACAGGGGGGAATTCGAGATGACCAGCGGGACTATTTACGGGTATGATAGCACGGAGGTTGTAGAGTCGATGAGAAACAAAGCTGGGCTAGGTAGTTCGACATATGTGGATTCTTCTGCTGGGGCCGGCTCCGACGACACCATAAACTCCTACCCTTAAAACTGAGCTGGTAAGCATCTGCCGGCCCAAAAGGTTCGGGCCGGCAGTTTGATGGGGATCAAGAAATGTACCGCAAAGGCGAACTACGGCTCGCCAGCGAACTACGGCTCGCCAGCGCGCGAAGGCCGTGGTATTATTGACGGAACAAGGGGGGAGTATGGCGAAATTCTCCGGTTATATTGGGGCCTATACTGAGGGCGGCGGTAAATCAACAGGGATTTATTACTTTAGCATGAATGCCGTTACGGGTGTTATTGAGGATCTGCGGCCGGCGGCAGAAAGCAGGAATCCTTCGTTCCTGGCTTTTTCGCCTTCCCGGGAATTCCTCTATGCGGTAAACGAAGTGGAAGACGGGGGGGAGGTGTCCGCTTATGCGCTGCGGGAAGACGGGACATTGAAATTTCTGAACCGGAAAAGCAGCAAGGGAGCGGCGCCTTGCCATATCAGTATTGACGGGGAGGGGGCTTGGGCGGTGGTGTCCAACTACTCCAGCGGGGTACTGGCGGCGCTGCCTATCGGGAAGAAGGGCAGCCTGGGGGAGACGGTTCAGGTTATCCAGTACGAGGGTTCGGGGCCCGATACCCAGAGGCAGAACAGCGCCCACGCGCATTCCTTTACCTTTGCCCCGGATTTTTCCAATGGTTTTGCCTGTGATCTGGGCTCCGACAGGGTGATGCTTTACCAAGTTAATCCCCGCTCACGGAAGCCCCTGACGCCCTGGGCGCCGCCTTTTGCCGTTGTGGGTCCCGGAAGCGGTCCCCGGCACGGGGTTTTTCACCCCTCGGGGCGCTTTATTTACATCCTCCACGAGCTTAGTTCGACGGTGGACGTGTTTGCCTATACGGGGGGCGCTGCGGGGCGGAAGGAAAAACCGGGAAGCGCCGTATCCGTTCCCCCCGGCCCTTCGCTGAGGCATCTGCAAACCATTTCCGCCCTGCCCAAACGCAAAACCCAGGAACCAAGCTTCGCGGCGGCGATCAGGACCGGCACGGGGGGCAAATTCCTGTATACCTCGAACCGGGGGCACGACAGCATCACGGTATTCAGGATTCTTCCGGGGGGCTTTTTGGAATGGGTGGACGCCGTGGGAACCGGGGGGAAACATCCCCGGGATTTTATTCTGACCCCCGGCGGAGGCTTTCTTGCGGCCCTGAACAAGGATTCCGATAACCTGGTGATTTTTAGGATTGACCGGCGGACGGGGCTGCCCCAAAAAGAGCGGGAATACCCGGTCCTTTCCCCCACGGCGATTGTCTTTAAGTAGTGAGCCTGCTCAACAACCCGAACCGGCGGGGTTCAATGAAGAACCCCGCCGCGAATAAAAAAGTTGTTGAACAAGTCCATTTTTCAAACCGGGGATTACCGTCCGGTAATCCCCGGCCGGTTCGTCAACTTTTATAGGCATCTTCCAGCCTGCACATCCACCAGCCCAGAATACAGCCAAAAACAAATGTAACTGCGCACGCAATCGTAACAACGCCTGCATAATTAACCGGAACTTCCGACCACGGCGTTCCGGGGATTATCATCACGGTGGAAGCCAAAACAATTCCAAAAATGCAGTGGAAAATTCCGGTATATATTTTTGAAAACAGATAATCCACTATTTTTGAAAACAAAATAAGGCACGCCGCCCCGCCGGCCATTATCGGCAGTAAAACAGAAACATTAAATGTTTTGAAGGCTTCGATCATGGGTTTATACAGGCCCAGGTATACCAAAAAATTTGAAGGGCTCATCCCCGGTATTAAAACGCCAAGGGCGATTAAAACCCCGGCCATACACCAGGTCCCGGTATTCTGCGGCAGATTCGAGCCGAAGTATTTCCCGGCCAGGAATAAAAACAAAAAGGCGCATACGCACGAAACAACCGTTATTATTATGTGCTTCCCGGCCCGTTTTATTTTTCCCGCGTCTTTCCATAATTTTGGCAGCGTCCCCATTATGCAGCCGGCGAATCCCCACAACACCGGGGCTTCGTAATGTTCAATAAAAAAATCCAGCGGATGTGATAATAAAAACATGCCGAAAAGCGCCCCAAGCCCTACGGGTATAAAAAACACAAGGTTTTTTATAAAATCGCGCGTTATATGCGCGATAAATCCGATTATCTTTTCATATAATCCGAATATCGCAGCCAAAGCCCCCCCGGAGACTCCGGGTAATATAAACCCTGTTCCAATGAGCGCGCCCTTTACAAAACGAATAATCCAGTTGATCATCTTTCCCTCCGGCAGTTGCGTGAAGCAGTTCCAAAACGCCGGATTTTGCAGCCGGTTCATGAGGCGGCTCCAAAACCGTATTTTGGAACAAGCCCCCACGTTTATACAATTTGTTTGAATTTTTATCAACCTGAATTCACGGGATTGAAGCGGCGGCATAGCCTCAAAGAGGCTCAGCTTATAAAATATTTTCGCCTCCCGGTTGTCTGCATAGGTGAGGAGCAAAACTACGAAAGCGGAAACAAACCAAAGGGCCGCATCATGACCCGGTCCCTGGAAGATTATCTAAAAACCGTGAGCATCCTTGCCGGTGAAAACGGCGGACAGGCCCGGATGACGGACATTGCGGCGCGTCTGAACGTTACCAAGCCCTCGGTATTTACGGCCCTGAAGGTTTTGGAGGAGCGGGGGCTTGTGGAGCATAGACGGTACAAAACGGTAACGCTGACCCCGCGGGGCAGGGAGGAAGCCGCGGCAATTCTGGGGCGCTATGCCCTGTTGAATGCCTTTTTTAGAATGGTTGTGGGGGTAAGCGCGGCAAACGCGGAAAAAGACGCCTGTCTGCTGGAGCACCTTTTGTCCCGTGAGTCCCTCCGCAAAATCAAAAACCTGGTGGAGGGACCGGTAAAAAAATTGGCCGAATGAGCTTGTTCCGGAACTTCAGTTTTGGAACAGCCTCGAATGATACGACAGGAGGAGTTAAATATGATTTACAGATTTTTCATGCGCGGTTTGGCGGGCGCGGCGGTATGCGTTCTGGTGTGCGCCCTGTTCGGCGCAGCGGTCATGCTGCTGTGGAACGGGCTGATGCCGGCGCTCTTTGGACTGCCGTCAATCGGCTATTTGCAGGCGGCGGCCCTGCTGGTACTGGCGCGCATCCTGTTCGGCGGCATGGGCGGCGCTTTTTTGAGGGGCCGGCATGTATTCGGCGGGAGTCATGATAATCCGTTCCGGGAAAAATGGCTTGCCATGAGCGATGCGGAACGGAAAGAATTTTGGACGCACCATCACGATTTTTTCCGGGAACGCTCCCGGGCGGACAAACCCCGGGAAGACGATGCCGGGAAATAAAACCGCGGGGGCCTTTGCCGAATACAAGGACCGCCTCCTCAACTTTGTCCGCAAGAGGTTACACTCCGCGGATGAAGCGGAGGATATCGTTCAGGATGTATTTTACCAATTATCAAGAATGGATAGCCTGGCAAAGCCTGTTGAACAAACCGGCGCGTGGCTGTTCCGCGTGGCAAAAAACCACATCATCAACCGGGGGAAGAAAAAAAAGGACGCCCCCTTCCCCGTGGAATACGACGATGAGGGTGAAGCCTGGCTTGCCGATTTTGCGGACATTCTGTTTGATACCGAAATAACGCCGGAAAGCGAGTATTTACGGAAGCTGGTATGGGAAGAAATCAGGGCCGCCGCCGCGGAACTGCCGGAGGAACAGCGGTACGTCTTCGAACAGACGGAATTATGCGGTACACCGGTAAAAGAAATCGCGGAAAAGACAAAAACACCCGTCAATACCGTTCTTTCACGAAAATATTATGCGGTGCGGCATCTCCGCAGGCGGCTTAAAGAACTCTACGCCGGCGTTGTAGGGCCCGGCCTTAGCAATTCTCATTAGAGCCGGTTCCAAAACTACGGCAATGCCTATGCCGGGAGCATCAGCAATTCCGAATTCAAAATTCCAAATCCGAAAAGAGCCGTAAAAAATTCATCAGGGGTCCTGTCGGCTGGAAAAATCCGGGGCCCCTACCCCAGATTCTTTCCACTTTTCGCTTTCGCGAAACTGGACCCCCTGCTGCTTGTTTCGGCGCTCTTTTCGCTACATTCCCATTGTGAATTACTTTAAGCAATTCTCAGTTTGGGGAAGGGCGAAAAGGCGCTCTGCCTCCGGCAAAATTTGACCCGTATTGTGTACCCGGGCCGGAGGAACGCTACGGATCATGTTCAGCCAGGACCCCAAGAGAATGTTACCGGCGCCTTTTCGTTGTGGAATGGTTAACATGAGAATTGCCGGACCTGAAATGCCGGACGCTTGAAATTTAACCCCCAAGGCATAAGAATTACCGGAAACACAGCGCGGACGGAAAGGGCAGTGGAACCCGGAGCCTCCGCTTAAGGAGCACATGTTATGTTAATTCCAAAAGTAGAACACCGGATCAGCCAGTACCTGCGGTTTTTGAAAGATCACCGGTACCGGGAAATCGCCATATTGAATTTTGAGGCCCTTGCTACCGGGGAGACATTCCGCAGCCCTTCCGCCCTGCCGGGGCAGCCCTGGGAAAAGGTTTCAAACCCCTGGGGCTACGGCAAGCCCTGGACCTGTTACTGGTTCCGCTCAAGTTTTACCGTTCCCGCGCGGAAAGCAGGGGATTACCCCCTGTACCTGCGGATTCTGCCGAATGCGGATTCGCTGCTGTTCCTTGACGGGAAACCGGCGGGGGCCTTTAACCCGGTTCACAAGAAGGTAAAGGTTCCCCAGGGCATGGCGGACGGCGGGACCCATGAACTCTACCTGGAAGCCTATTCGGGGCACCCCTATCCGGGCTGCCACCCCTTTGAGGAAAAGAAGGTTATCCTTACCCTGCAGCACCAGATTGCCGGGTACCCCTGCGCGTTCCAGGGCGGCGCCCTGCTGGAGCGGGTGGAGCCGGTCTACAGCCTCTACTACGATACGGCCTGTCTCTTCGATCTGGCCAAAATCCTGCCCGCTAATTCCCTGCGGAAGGCACGGGTCCTCAAGGGGCTCTACGACGCCTTGATGGGGATTCACTACGATTCTTCCGGGGAAACCCTGGAACAGGAGGCGGCGCAGGCGGCCCGGCGGATTGCGCCCCTGCTGCAGGCCGTGAACGGTTCCACAACGCCGCAGATTCACCTGATCGGGCATGCCCATATCGATCACGCGTGGCTCTGGCATATCGGGGAAACGGAACGCAAGGTAGCCCGGACCTACATCAACATGGCCCGCCTGGCGGAGGAATACCCCGGCTTTGTGTTTATCCAGACCCAGCCTGCCCAGTTGGAGATTATCAAAAACGAGTACCCCGATATTTTCGCCGCCGTCAAAGGGGCCTTCCAACGGGGTAACTGGGAGCCCAACGGCGGCATGTGGGTGGAGGCGGACTGCAACCTCTCCGGGGGGGAATCCCTTATCCGCCAGTTCCTGGTGGGGAAGCGGGCCAACTGGGAAATGCTGGGGTACGAGGCGGACACCCTGTGGCTTCCCGATGTGTTTGGTTACGCGGCGGCGCTGCCGCAGATTCTTGCGGGCTGCGGAATCAAGTACTTTGTTACCAGCAAGATCAACTGGAACGATACTACCCGTTTCCCCTACGACACCTTTATCTGGCGGGGCATCGACGGCACGGGGATCAAGACCCACTACATCTCCTCCCGGATGCGGGGCTACAACGGCAAGGCGGGGCCGGAATTTCTTGCGGAGATCTGGGATCAGATCCAGCACAAGGAAATCCAGTCCCAGGCGATCAACGCCGTGGGCGAGGGGGACGGCGGCGGCGGCACCGCCCGGGGGGACCTGGAAATGGCCAAGCGTCTGGGGGATCTGGAAGGGGTCCCCAAGGCAAAGTGGAATAAGGTCTCCGCCGCGCTGGACAGCATCTTCGGCCCGGACGGGGAGACCGAATGGCCCCAGTGGCGCGGGGAGCTGTACCTGGAACTGCACCGGGGCACCTACACCACCCAGGCCAGGACCAAGCGCTATAACCGCCGTTTGGAATTCGCCCTGCGGCATACCGAGGCTTTCCGGGCCGTCTTCGCTATGGAAGGCTGGGCGGAGTACCCCCACGGGGAACTCCTGAAAAACTGGAAGGCCCTGTTGACCAACCAGTTCCACGACATCATCCCCGGCTCCTCCATAAACCGGGTGTACCGGGAGGCGGAGGCGGCCTACCGGCAGATCGAAGAATCCCTGGACGGAATTGTGCGGCCCCTGCGGCAGAACGTACACCGGGCCTTCCGGGCCGCCGAAACGGGAGCCGGGGAGGAGGCCGCCCTTACCCTGTTCAACGATCTTTCCTGGGACCGGGAAGGCCCGGTCTTTGTGCCGGCCTCCGCTCTGGGGCCAAAAACCGCCGGACTGCGGCCCGCCGCCCGGCCCGACGGCCGCTTTTCCGTCCAGCGTTTTGAAAATATCAACGGCGAAGAAACCGCCGTCTTCTTCCCCCGGCTGCCGTCTATGGGCTGGGCCCATTTTGTTACCGGAGAAGGCGGGGGGGACCTGCGCTTTGAATACACCGGCGCTGCCCTGGACACCCCCTTCTACTCCATCCAGTTTGACGATGCCGGGGCAATCCGGGGCATCCGGGACAAACAGCAGGACCGTGAGCTTGTCCGCCACGACGGCCGCTTCAACTACTTCGTAAGCGCCCAGGACGTGCCCATCCTGTGGGAAGCCTGGGACATTGACGCCGACTGGACCCGGTATCTGGAACATGAAACCAGGCTGCAGTCAACCGTCCTGGTTACCCAGGGGAGCGAATGCTGCATCCTGCGCCGGACCTACCGTATCGGGAAGGATTCGACCCTGGTCCAGGACATGATCGCCTACGACAAAAGCAGACGCATCGACTTTGTAACCAAGGTTGACTGGCATGAAAAGCGGCGGCTCCTCAAGGTGGGCTTCGACAGCGCCATCGACAGCACCCAGGCCCGCTGTGAAGTCCAGTACGGCCACCTGCTGCGGAACACCCACCAGAACCTGCCCCAGGACCGGGCCAAGTTCGAAGTCTGCGCCCACAAGTGGGTCTCCCTGGAAGAAGAAGGCTCCGGGATTGCCCTGCTCAACGACTGCAAATACGGCCACGACATCAACGGGAACCGGATACGCCTTACCCTGCTCCGGTCCCCCACCGCCCCGGATGAGGAAGCGGACCAGGGGATGCAGTACTTCACCTACGCCCTGCTTCCGTTTGAAGGGTCCTTTGCGGAATCCGGGGTGGTCCGGACCGCCTACGAACTCAACGACCCCGCGGCCTGGGAAGGAAACTGCGGGGAACCGGCCGCCTCGGCTGTTCCTGCCGCCGCCGCCGAACAGGAAGGCGCTATGGGGGCGGATTTCTCCCTTCTGGCGATAGACAACCCCGCCGTCATCCTGGAAAGCCTCAAAGCCCCGGAGCTTCCCTTTGGTAAGACTACCGGGAAAAAGGGGCCGGTCCTGGTCCTGCGGCTCTATGAAAGCGCCGGGGCCCACGGCAGGGCGCAGATAAGCTTTGCCCCCGGCCATGAAGCAGAAGGCATTCTGCACGGGGCCTGGGAAACGGACATGCTGGAACGGCAAAAGTGCAGCCTAAACCCCGTCAAAAACACCCTTTGTCTGGAATTCCGGCCCTTTGAAATCAAAACGGTACTGGTAGAATTTGGAGGAGAAGCATGAACGGCGACATACGGAATCTAAAATTCTGCTACATCGGCGGCGGATCACGGAACTGGGCCTGGGTCTTCATGAAGGACCTGTGCTTTGAAAAGGAAATCGGCGGGACCATCTTCTTGTACGATATCGACATGGAGGCGGCCCGGGCCAACGAGACCCTGGGAAACCGGCTGATGGAAGCCCACAACCCCGGACAGTTCACCTTTACCGCCGAATCCTCCCTGCACAAGGCCCTGGAGGGGAGCGATTTTGTCTTTATCTCCATCCTGCCGGGCGATTTTGAAGAAATGGCGGTGGATGTCCACGCCCCGGAGCAGTACGGCATCTACCAGTCCGTGGGGGACACCGTGGGGCCCGGCGGCCTTAACCGGGCGCTGCGGACCGTCCCCCTGTTCCAGGAAATCGCCGCCGCCGTAAAAGCCTGGGCCCCCGATGCCTGGGTCCTGAACTACACCAACCCCATGTCGGTCTGCACCCGGACCCTCTACGAAGTATTCCCCCGAATCAAGGCCTTCGGCTGCTGCCACGAAGTCTTTGGGACCCAGGACCTGCTCATCAAGATGCTCGCCTGGGAGGGCCTTGTGCAGGAAGGCGAAGTAACCCGCAGCGGCTTGACCACCGAAGTGGCGGGGATCAACCACTTTACCTGGATCACCGCGGCTTCCTGGAAAAACATCGATCTTTTCCCCCATTACCAAAAATTCGCGGAAGCCTTTGGGGAATGCGGCTTTAAGGCGGCCGGCGGCAACTGGTTCAACAGTTACTTTAGCTCCGGGGAGCGGGTAAAATTCGACCTTTTCAAACGCTACGGCCTGATAGCGGCGGCGGGGGACCGGCATCTGGCGGAATTCTGCCCCTCCTCCTGGTATCTCAAAAACCCCGCCTGGGCCGAAGGCTGGCAGTTCTCCCTAACCCCCGTTTCCTGGCGAATCGCCCAGCGGGAAGAACTCAGAGAAAAAAGCCGCGCCTACCGCGGCGGCGCGGCAATCCCCCCGCCCGAAACATCCGGGGAGGAGGGTATCCGGCAGATTAAGGCCCTCCTGGGACTGGGGAACCTGGTAACCAACGTGAACCTGCCCAATACGGCGCAGTTTCCCCTGTTCCCCGCCGGGGCGGTGGTGGAGACCAACGCGTTCTTCAGCAGGGACAGCGTCCGGCCCCTTGTCTCTGGGGGCCTTCCCAACCCGCTGCGGAACCTGGTCCTCCAGCATGTGTGGAACCAGGAAGAAATCGTCCGGGCCGCCGTTGCCCGGGACCTGGAAGCCGCCTTCCGGGTATTCCTCAACGACCCCCAACTGCGGGGGCTGGACCGGGACCGGGCCGGGGACCTTTTTAAGGAGATGACGGCCAAAACCCTGCCCCCGGCCCTGGGTTATAAAATGCCCTGGAGGAACCAATGACGTCGAAAGAACGAATAGGGCGCATGTTTGAACACCGGGAAGCGGACCGGGTAGCCATTACCGACAGCCCCTGGGCCGGGACCCT
Organism: Treponema sp.; assembly: GCA_031268125.1. Taxonomy (GTDB): domain Bacteria; phylum Spirochaetota; class Spirochaetia; order Treponematales; family Breznakiellaceae; genus JAISFT01. Next base: position 10,360 of record JAIRXT010000215.1, read on the forward strand.
GGCCCGCTGGAAGCGGGAAGGCATGCCCGCCGGCGCCGATTGGCGGGACTTTTTCGGCATCGACAAGATCGAAACCATCAGCGTGGACATCAGCCCCCGCTATGAAAAAAAGGTCCTGGAAGAAACCGCAGACTACATCATAAGCACCACCGAATACGGCATCACCCTTAAAAATTTCAAAATTCCCGACTCAACCCCGGAATTCCTGGACTACCGGGTAAACACCCCGGAAAAATGGGCGGAGGCCAAGGCCCGCATGGACCTTTCCCGGGACCGCATCCCCTGGGATTTCCTCAAAAACAACTACCCCCGCTGGAAGGCAGAAGGCCGCTGGATAAACGGCCTCTTCTGGTTCGGCTTTGACGTACTCCATTCGTGGATGGTGGGAACCGAAACCGTCCTCATCGCCATGCTCGAAGACCCCGGGTGGTTCAGCGATATGGCAGGCGCCTACCTGGACCGCACCATCGCCCTCTACGACATCCTGTGGGACGAAGGATATACCTTCGACAGCATTTTCTGGTACGACGACATGGGCTATAAAAACCGCACCTTTTTTTCAAACGAACTTTACGCCGGCCTGCTCCAGCCCCTGCACAAAAAGGCCATCGACTGGGCCCACAACCACGGCATCAAAGCCCACCTCCATTCCTGCGGAAATGTCATGACACGGGTCCCCCAGCTTGTGGAAATTGGCCTTGACGCGCTCAACCCCATCGAGATAAAGGCCGGTATGGACCTCAAAGCCCTCAAGCGCAGCTACGGAGACCGGCTGGTGTTTCACGGCGGCGCAGACGCCCTGCTCATGGACACACCCGCCAAAATCATCCCCTACATCGAAGAAATCCTCCCCGTCGTAAAAGAAAAGGGCGGCTACATCTTCTCATCGGATCATTCCATACCCAACACCGTTTCGCTGGACTGCTACCGGCAAATCGTAGATGCCGTCAAACGGGCGGGCTCGTATTAAAAGCAGACCGGCGATTCATGCGGGACAATTCCCAAGTCTGGGAACCGGCCGGAAACACCGCCGGACCACGCAGCAATTCCGAATTCAAAATCCGAAAAGAGCCGTAAAAAATTTATCAGCTTTCCTGTCGGCTGGAAAAATCCAGGGCCCCCACCCCAGATTCTTTCCACCGCCGCCCCTGTTACTTGTTTCGGCGCTCTTTTCGCCATTTCCCCATCGTGAATTACCTTAAGCCAAAGGGTTTTCAAGGTAAAAAAATGGTTAAACGGCTGCCGGTACGGTTTTATACGGCTTAACGAACCCGTACCTTTGACCATTTTTAGGTTGAACAGTTATTTTTTTTTGAATTCGGAATTGCCGTGGACCACGGGATTTTTCTTGACAGGTCAAATTTTCCATACTATCATATAAAACTGATTCGGCGGAACTTTCCACCAGGAAAAAAATTGCGGAACGCAAGGGGAACAGTAAATATGTACCGTTATAGTACTATAAGCATAATACCCCCC
>JAIRXT010000224.1 GCA_031268125.1 Treponema sp.
ACCATAGGCGTTTGTTATACGCCCAATTACAAAGCCGACGCCGAAATAGCGCTGCGAACCAGTTCACCAATAATTTGAACGGCAGTCTTATGCGTTGCTTCTGCTTTCGTCATAATAGAGTTGGCGCTTACATCATCAAGCTGCCGCAAAAAATCCCGTTCCCGTGACAAGACGCCCAAAGAATGTAACAGGGGGTGCCGATAGAGGAGTACCTTAACCGCCCGTTACGCCGTGGCAGCGATTTTTCCCCGCACCAGTTCGCCGATAACCTCTGCCGGCGTTTTTTAACAGCCTCGGAGCGGCTTAAACTATACGTTGCTGTATTTTTTCTCGAATCTCCCTGCGGTGTTTCATGGCAGGAAAATGAAGCATGAAGAATAACTACGAACCGGTCTAACGGACAGTGTCTGCCCCGCCCCTGGCTTTTAGTGAATTCATAGGCTGCAGCTCCAAAATTTGACATTTTGGAGCTGCCTCAATTGTTTTATACCGGGGATTCCGCTAGTATGAATTGTTATGAACATTCTTACCCTGGGTAGTGATCTGCTGCGGCAGAAGGTGGAGCCGGTTAAAAATATAGACGATGAACTGCGGGCCGCGGCGGAGGAGATGATCGCTGCCCTTCACATTGGGAAGGGTGTGGGCCTTGCGGGGCCGCAGGTTGGCTTTATGAAGCGGATTTTTGTGGTCCACGTGGACGGCGATGTGCCCCGGGTATTTATCAATCCTTCGATTACGGCTACTTCGACGGAGACGGTGAAGCGTGAGGAGGGCTGCCTGTCCATTCCGGGGATCTGGGCCGATGTGGTCCGGGCCAGGGCTTTGCAGGTTCAGGCCTGGAACGAAAAGGGCCGGCCTTTTACGATGGAACTGGACGACATTCTGGCCCGGGTGATTCTTCACGAATACGATCACCTGGAAGGGGTGCTGTTTATCGATCGGCTTTCCGTGCCCAAGCGGAACCGGATTCTTGCCAAGATGGAAAGACAACTGCAGGGCCGGCAGGGGAAGTAGGACGGTGCGGATTGTCTATGCGGGGAGTCCCGCGATTGCCGTTCCCGCCCTGGAAGCCCTGGCGGTGATGGAAACGCCGGGGGGTTCCGGCCTGCCTGCCGGGGATTTTGAACTGGCGGCCCTGCTTACCAACCCCGACAGCAGGCGGGGCCGGAGCGGTAAGCCGGAACCTACCGCAACGGCGGCGGCACTGGCGGCCCTGGAACCGCGTTTTGAACGGCTGGGGCGGCGGCCTCCGCGTATCATTAAGCCCGAAAAGCTGGGGAGCGCGGCCCGGGGGGAGATTGCGGCCCTAAAACCCGATCTCTTGGTTTCCTTTGCCTACGGCAGAATCTTCGGCCCCAAATTCCTGGCCCTGTTTCCCCTGGGGGGAATCAACGTCCACCCCAGCCTGCTCCCCGCCTACCGGGGGCCTACTCCCATCCCCCAGGCCATTCTGAACGGGGACCGGGAGACGGGAATAACGATCCAGCGGCTTGCCCCGGAGATGGACTGCGGGAATATCCTGGCGCAGGAACGCTTTCCCCTGACAGGTTCGGAAACCTGCGCCGCCTTGACCGGGGAAATGGCCCGCCGGGCGGCCCGGCTGCTTCCCGGCGTTATCCGGGACCTGGGAACCCTGCGGGACCGTCCCCAGGACCGGGAGGGGGTCTCGTACTGCGGCCTCCTGTCCCGGGATGACGGGCGGATCGACTGGGGGGCAGACGCCCGCCGTATTGAAGCCCAGGTCCGGGCCTACACTCCCTGGCCCCTGTCCTGGACGATGGACGGGGAACGCCGTCTCTACATCCTGGGGGCCTGCCTGCCGCCGGCGGCAGCCGGAAAAGACGCCGGGCCGGCAGCCGGAACGGTTCTGGGCGTAGACAAGGAGCGGGGGATACTGGTACAAACTGGGGACGGAGTCCTGGTTCTTACCATGCTGCAGTACGAGGCAAAGAAAGCCCTTGAATGGCGGGCTTTCCTGAACGGCGCCAGGGATTTTATCGGCCGCCGGCTGCAAGCCGCCGGTTTGGGGCCGGGGGGAACCGGATTGAATAATGGGATTTGTTAATTTAGACCTTAATGCCATAGAAGGCTATGTCGCCAACCACTTTAAACTCTTTGTCTCTATGGCCATAGGGCTTTTGATGTTTGTGGGGCTTATCGCCATTTCCATATTTTTTATCGTTGTCAACGGGGCGGAACAGACGATGGTCCCCGATGTCCGGGGCAAAGATCTGACCGAAGCCCTGCTGGAACTCCAGGTAAAGGAACTCTACCCCCGGATCAGCCTGCGTTATTCCCAGTCATCCTACGATAAGGGGCTTATCCTGGAGCAGGACCCCCTTTCCGGGGCCATTGTAAAGGCAGGCCGCCGGATCAACCTGGTGGTAAGCCGGGGGGTGCTGGTCAACACCGTGGAAGATTACCGGGGCCGTGATATTAACGACGTGCGGATGGACTTACAGGCCATGTATGCGGAGGCCGCCGGTCTTGCGCCCCTGTCCCTGGGCGAACCCCTGATATACGAATATTCCGGCGAAGCGCCGGGGACGATTCTCCAGCAGAAGCCGGAACCCGGATCGGGCATATCGGGGCCTACCACCCTTGAATTTGTGGTGAGCCGGGGGCCGGAAAACATAGCGATAACGGTTCCCCGTTTTACCGGCCTTTCGGTCCCGGAGGCCCTGGCGCTGCTGGGCCGGGAAGGGGTGGATTTTGTTTTCCGCCTCCGGCCCGGCCGGGACAACGAACCGGCCGGGCTGGTGGTGTACCAGGAACCGGCGGCGGAGGCCCAGGTCCCGGCCAATACGCTTGTCAGCCTTTTGGTCAACATCCCCGCGGAAATCCCCTCGGGGGAAATCTTCGGCCTGTTCAGCTACAACGTGCCCAAAAACCCCTACCCCCTGGCGATGCGGCTGGAGGCCCTGCTCCCCAACGGCGGACGGACGGAGCTTATCAATGTCCAATACGGGGGCGGGAATTTTACCGTACCCTACCAGCTTCCCGAAGGAACGGTGCTTATCCTTTCCATACTGAACCGGGAACTGTACCGGGAAACCCTGACCCCGGTAAACCCCGCGGCCGCCCTTTCCTTCGATCAGCTTTAAGGCATGGCTATTTGGGCATGAATCTGTTACAGCCGGCGTCCCTGCTCCTCGTTTTCCCCCCTTTCGCCCTTTCCCAAACCGAGAATTGCTGGTTGATTGTTTTTTTCTTTCTTTGTTATACTGTCCCCGTAATGAGGGCGGGAAATGCCGAATGTTTTTATAATTGAGGCAGTTCCAAAATGTCAAATTTTGGAACTGCAACCTATAAAAACCGCAGTTTTGCAGCCCGTAGGGCGAAAAACTGCAAGAGCCGGTTACAAAATAACCGATTTTGGAACCG
>JAIRXT010000247.1 GCA_031268125.1 Treponema sp.
AAAGGGCATGGACCTGAAAATTTGAATACGCTGAGGAAGCTGGCGCTATCGCTGTTGAGAGCCGCTCCAAGTCCGAGAAGCGGGAAGAAGAAAATCACCGGTCCCAAACGGCAATTCATTGCCGCTATGAACCCGGACTATTTGTTTACCGTACTCTTTGAAAAGTAAATGCAGGAGCCCTGGGGGCTGGTTGATTAACAGGGCATCGGCGTTTACTTTTATAGCATAGCGCCCGCCGGTTTTTTTCCTGATCCCCTTATCTCCGGCAGAGCATCGGCATGTATCGTTGGTATAAAGGCTGGTTGAACACCACAAAGTGAACTGGTGGAGGAGCCAAAGGCCGGGGAGGACACTTGACCGAAGCCTTGCGCCAAAAAAGCTTCGTATAAAACCCCTGTTTTTCCGGCGCAAGGCTTGTGGCCTCCCCCGCCGGATTGATATGGAGGAGTTCAACAGACCTTTATACAAAAGTAAACGCCGATGCCCTGGGTTGATTAACTTCCCCCCTCGAATAATTGTTGGATCTTTTGATAAAATGGCGGTTATGATGATTCGTAACGACCCGTTTCCCCTTTCAAAAGGTCCGGTAAAACCGGGAAGTTCTTCCGGCGCCGGTTTCCCGGAGGGCAGCGGAAAGCCGCCGCGTATGCGTTCCCTTAAAAGCCGTTTTTTCCTGTTTTTTATTTTTTTTGTCGTTGCCCTTCTTGTTGTAACCACGGTGTTAAGCAGCATAGAAACTATAGACATTGCCTCCTCGATCTTTGCACAGCAGGGGGTGTTTATTGTCCGGCAGGCCCAGGGATTGGTTGACGGCGACCGGTTTGAAGCTCTGGCAGCCTCGCTGGATGCGGAGGACCCCTTTTACGAGGAAACCCGGCGGCAACTTTTGAACTTAAAACAAAATACCGCCGCCGTTTACCTGTATACAATGGCCCCGGTGAGGGGAACGACCTATCGTTTTATCATAGACGGCAGCGCTCCCCCGGATAACGAGGAGGATTTTTCCCCCCTGGGGCTGGAAGACGATGTTGCCGGTTACGATTCGGCTTTTATCAAGACCTGGCAGACTAAGGAAGTCCAGGCCGGCAGCCTGATGCTCCAGGGGAAGTGGGGCTGGCTTGTGTCGGTCTACGCCCCGGTACTGAATTCCCGGGGGGATATGGTGGGGCTTATCGGCTGCGACTTTGAGGCGCGGCTGCTCTTTGAGGGGCTGCGGAACGAGGTTATCCGGCAGATTATTCTGGATTTGATACTGATTGCCGCCGGGGTTCTGTTTGTGCAGTTCTTTTTGAGGATGATCTTTTCCCGCCTTTCCAGGGTTTCCGGCATTCTTAAAGAAATTTCCGAGGGGGAAGGGGACCTGACGACCCGGATTACGGTTGATAAGCTGGATGAAATTGGCATTATGGCTCTCTACTTTAACCGGGCGCTGGACCAGATCAAGGGCCTGGTACTTACCATCAAAGAGCAGAGTGTAAAGCTTTTCAATGTGGGGAACGATCTTGCGGAAAATATGATCGAAACCGCCTCGGCGATAAACCAGATAACCGGCAACATCCAGGGGGTTAAAGCCCAGGTTATTAACCAAAGCGCCGGTGTTACGGAAACCACTTCCACTATGGAGCAGTTGTCCCAAAACATTGATAAACTAAACGGCCAGGTTGAGGACCAGACGGAAAGCGTATCCCGGTCTTCCGCCGCAATAGAGGAGATGCTGACCAATGTCCGGACCGTTACCGCGACGCTGGTAAAAAACACGGAAAACGTGAATGAGCTTACGACCGCTTCGGAACTGGGCCGCTCGGGGCTGGGGACCGTGTCTACCGATATACAGGGGATCGCCCGGGAGTCCGAGGGGCTTATGCAGATAAACGCGGTGATCCAGACGATTGCGGCGCAGACCAACCTGTTGGCGATGAACGCCGCCATTGAAGCGGCCCACGCAGGGGACGCGGGGCGGGGCTTTATGGTGGTGGCGGACGAGATTCGCAAACTGGCGGAGAATGCCGGCAGCCAGTCCAAGACCATCCGGGATGTGCTTAAAAGGATCAAGACCGCCATCGACAAGATTGCCCTGTCCGCCAACACGGTGCTGGAGAAGTTTCAGGCCATTGACGATTCGGTAAAGACCGTATCGGATCAGGAGGTGGACATCCGTACGGCTATGGAAGAACAGGGGAAGGGAAGTAAGCAGATTTTGGAGGCCGTGGCGCGGCTTAACAACGTAACCCGGAATGTAAAACAGGGTTCAACGGAAATGCGCCAGGGAAGCCAGCAGGTAATCATAGAAAGTAAAAACCTGGAGAAGGTAACTCTGGAGATCAGTAACGGGATGAATGAAATGGCCGCGGGTGCCGAGGAGATTAACGCGGCGGTAAACCGGGTAAACGGTATTACCGTCCAGAACCGGGAATATATCAACACCCTGGTGGAGGCGGTAACCAAGTTCAAGGTGGACTGATGCGGGCCAAACGGCGGCAGGCCCCGGCGTTGCCTTTCACCCTTTTTTACCCCGAATTCCCTTATCTGAGGCAGTTCCAAAATGTCAGATTTTGGAACTGCCTCAGATAATCAGCAATTCTCAGTTTGGGAAAGGATGAAAAGGCGCCCGAAGAATGTAACAGGGGGTGCCGGTGGAAAGAATCTGGGGTGGGGGCCCCGGATTTTTCCAGCCGGCAGGACCCCAGGAAGATGTTACCAGCGCCTTTTCGTTTTGGAATGATTAAAATGAGAATTGCTGTCCCACAATGCGGTTCATTGACAGCGCGGGGTAAAAATTCTAAAATCAAGTAAATTTTTGAAAGTATAATCCTGCCGGATTGTCAGCTATTGGGATTATTCCGGATAAAGTACCTTGCCGCAGAGCGGACCGGGTATTAGACCCCCCTTGAATAAAGGGGAAGGGCAGATAACATGACGGCATTCCAGGAAGGAATAGATTCAGAGTTGGCGGCTTTGCTGGGAACCGCCGAATCCGGCAACGATACGGCGGTTTCGCCGCCGGATTTTTCCAGTATCTTCGGCCTGGACGGTGTACCGGACGGCGGCGGGGCAGAAACGGCGGAAAATGCCGCGGAGAATGCCGAAGTTTCGGACGATGTGTCGAGTCTGGGGGGCAAATTCCCCGAAATCACCAAAAAATTTGCGGAAACACCCCATAATTTTTTTGAGAACCCCAATTACTACAAAATTGCCCTGTCCGGGGAAGGGGACAGCGCCAACCGGGCCCACAGCCTTCTGCAAAAGTACCTGAACTGTAAGGACCCCAAGGATCGCAGCGTTTACCGCCAGCAGTTTATTACTGCTTATTGGGATTTTCTGGCCAATGTGGCCAAAAAATCCGGGGAAAAGCTCCCCGCCGCCAAACGTTTTCTGCTCCGTTTTGGGATTCTCCACCCTGTTTTCCTTAGCCCGGAGATTCGCAGCTTTTTTTCTACGCTGATCGTGGAAGATGAACTGGATCAGCCGGTCTACTACCTGGATGAATGGCTGGGGGGCATGGGAACCGGTAAAATTCAGCCTTCTACCACCGATGAGGTACGGGTATCCCGCGGTAATACCGCCGCCCGGTTCCAGCAGCTTCTGGAAAAAGCGAAGGGCAAACTGGAAGGGAGCGCGGGGCTTCTGAGGGCGAAAGACGGCGAGCGGCAGGATCTGGAACAGCTTTTGCAGAATCAGGCGGGAGTTATTTTGGGGACCTCCCTCATGGAGGACAATCTTAATATCAAGGCCCTGTACAGCGAAAGCCAGAAAAAGGCCCTTGCCGATCTGCAGGAGATTCTTAAGGATCTGTTAAAGGTAGACCGGGAGTTGGGGTCTTTTCTCCGGGATTACCGGCAGGCGGAAGAGGATGTAAAAACCATCCGGGGGAAAATAACGGAGGAAGGGGGCGCCGCTGCGGTGGACAGCAGCGCCATAACTGCCGAATTTGAGACGATCCGGCAGATGGTAAAGATGACGGTGGGCCGCCAGGGCAATCATTTTCCGGTCCTTACCAGCGAGTATTTCCATTGCGGTCCTAACGACACCGGTTTCCGGGAGAATGTTGTTTCCATCATGGCCGCCCTTGAAAGCATTGACCCGGAGTGTTTCTACCGGGTCTACAAAAACAGGGACAACCGGATCGTGCCCTATGTAATCCTGCTTCCCACCTACGGGGACACCGGGTTCTGCTGGGAACCATTTTCCCGGCAGAACCGGGCCACCAGCCGGGGCCGCATCGCTATCCCTATGTACCCCAAAAACCTTAATATTGCCATTCTTAGCGCCGTGGGGGATTTACGCTGGCAGGTAGCCAAGGAAAAAGCATCCTATTACTGGATGGAAGAGGGGCTTACGGGTAACTATTACCAGTGGTTCCAAAAGATGAAGTTGAAGGGAAATATCAAAGATTTCTTTGTCCAGGACTATATCCAGTGGATGACCAAGGAAAGCGAAGGGACCCAGAAATTGGACAAGGAAGTCCGGGGTATTTTTTGGCGTTTTATGCCCTTTTCCCGGCCGGTCAAGGAAAAACTTAAAAACCGCAGCCTTGTCTACCAGGAGCTTTACCAGCGGGACAAGAACCGGGCCCTGTCCGACGGGTATTGATCCGGTCCCCGGATGCCGGGGCCTGGGCTTTCCGCTCCAACCAAAAACCCTTTAGCCCCGGGAGTGAAGTTTATGTCCGTGAAACTTGTTCACGGACATAAACTTCGAAAACCTAAAACCCCAGGGATTATTGCGTGCCAAGTACCTTCCCGGTTGTTAGCTGCTTGCCGGCCCCAGGATTTTTATTGTATCAGTCAGCTGAATCGTTGTAGAACCCGAAGTAACTTCC
>JAIRXT010000116.1 GCA_031268125.1 Treponema sp.
CATTGCTGATGCACCCGGATACACGGTATCAATTCACTCTTTACCTATGGTATAAATAGGTTTTGTAAGGGGGGAGTTATGGACACATACAAGCTGGCGCCGGTGATCAGGATTGACAAAGAAAAATGCGTAAACTGCCATGCCTGTATTGCCGCGTGTCCGGTAAAGTATTGCAACAACGGCGTAGAGGACAAGGTAACCATAAATCATAATCTTTGTATCGGCTGCGGGAACTGCATCCATGCCTGTACCCACAAGGCGCGGGTTGTTGTGGATGATTCGGAGGCGTTCTTTAACGCCCTGGACAAGAAGGAGCGGGTAATCGCCATTGCCGCCCCGGCGGTAGCTTCCAGTTTCCCTGACCGCTATCTTAACTTGAACAGTTATTTGAAGTCCCGCGGAGTGGCGGCGGTCTTTGATGTAAGCTTTGGCGCGGAGCTTACCGTTTTTTCGTATGTGAAGTACCTGAACGAAAAGAAACCTGCGCTTTGTATAGCCCAGCCTTGTCCCGCTATTGTCAATTATATTGAAATTTACCGTCCCGATCTTATCCCTTACCTTGCCCCGGCGGACAGCCCCATGCTGCATACTATCAAGATGATTCGGGAGTACTATCCCCGTTACCGGAATCATAAAATTGCCGTCATTTCCCCGTGTGCTGCCAAGTGGCGGGAATTTGATGAAACAGGTCACGGGGATTACAACGTTACATTCCTGGCCCTTTACGAGTACCTGGAACGGCAGAAGGTGAGTCTTGCTTCGTTTAATCCACAGGATTACGACAACCCGCCGGCGGAACGGGCGGTGAGCTTTTCCATGCCCGGGGGGCTTCTTATTACTGCCGAAAGGGACAGCCCCGGTATCGGCAGAGTAACCCGGAAGATCGAGGGAACCCATACCGTTTATCCTTATCTGGCGGACCTGGCAGCGGCCATAAGTACCGGCGACAAAAACGGCGAACTACCCCGTTTGGTGGACTGTCTGAACTGCGAAAAAGGCTGTAACGGCGGAACCGGCACCCGGAACCGCGAAACTCCCACGGACAAGCTGGAAGCCCCCATCCGGAAACGCCGGGCCGAAATGGAGGCGAAATACGGCGGCTCAAAGTCCGCGGCGAAGAATCAAAAAAAGGTTTTTAAGGTCCTGTCCCGCTATTGGAAGCCGGGCCTCTATGACCGGTCCTACCGGGACCTTTCCGGAAACGATACTTTGAAAACGCCGAACGAAAAAGAACTAACGGAGGTGTATAAGAGTCTGCGGAAATACGGGCAGCAGGATATCTACGACTGCAACACCTGCGGCTACGGTTCCTGCCGCGGTATGGCGGTGGCGATTTTCAACGGCCTTAACCGGCCGGAAAACTGCCACCATTACGATCTTTCCCTTATCGAGGAAGACCGGGAAACTATTGACCGGCTTAATCAGAACCTGGGCGCCCAGATTGAAAAATCCCTCGATTTTATGAAGGGTATCAACGAACTTATCGAGAGCCTTAACGATCAAATTGTCAGACAGGCCTCCGCTATTGAAGAATCTTCCGCCGCTATTGAGGAGATGGTGGCCACTATCAACAATACCGCCGGTATGGCCCGGAAGAAGCAGGACGCCATCCAGGATCTGGTAGCCAATGTGGAACATGGCCGATCTTCCATGCACGAAACCATTAACGCGGTGGGGAACATTTCCAAAGGGGTGGAGGGAGTCGGCGCTGCCATCAAGGTGATCGGCGGCATTGCCGCCAATACCAACCTCCTGTCTATGAACGCCGCCATCGAGGCGGCCCACGCCGGGGACGCGGGCCTGGGCTTTTCGGTGGTGGCCGGTGAAATTCGCCGCCTTTCCGAAACAACACGGGAGAATTCCCGGAATATCTCCGCCACCTTAACGGCCATTATCGACGGCATTAAGATAACAACCGCCCGGTCCTCCACCACCGACACCCTGATCAGTACCATGTCGGAGGAAATCAACAGCTTTGCCAATACTATGACGGAGCTTATCAACAGCCTGAGCGAGTTGTCGGTAGGAAGCCGGGAGATCACCATTGCCCTGGTTCAACTGCGGGAACACGCGGAGGCGATTAAAACCGGGTACAGCGACATGATGAGCAGAACCCGCGATCTGGAATCTTCCATGCAGCGAATTGCGGAAACGCAGGATGCTTGATTGGAAGGCGATGGTCCATACCGATCAGCACGCTTGCTTCGAGCCTGCCCCTGGGTTTTTTATTTAGAATAAGCCGTGTTGAATGGAGCCGGGTTTTCTGGTAGTCTTTAAAGTTATCTTGGATTGGAAAAGAGGAGTCAAAGATGAAGAAAGCAGTTTTTCGTATTTTAACGGTTTTGATGGTGTTTGCCTGTATTGCGCCGCTTTCCGCCAGGGGGAGGCGTTCCGTTTCGGAAGGGGAGGGCCGGCCGGTAACTATTCTGGTGGCTGCCGCGGCGAGTCTGCGGAATGTCTATGAGCAGGAGCTTATTCCCCAGTTCCAGGCGATTTACCCCCGGATCACGGTGGAGGGAACCTTCGACAGTTCCGGGAGGCTCCAGACCCAGATTGAGCAGGGGCTGGCGGCGGATGTTTTTATGTCCGCGGCGGTAACTCAAATGGACAACCTGGTTAAGGGGGGCTTTGTGGATGTGCAGTCGGTACGGCCCCTGCTGGAAAATAAAATTGTGCTTATCAAGGCGGCGGGAATTTCTACGGCGGTAACGGGGTTCCGGGACATTACGGCCGCCCCGGTAATTGCCCTGGGGGACCCTGCCAGTGTGCCCGCCGGCCAGTATGCCCGGGAGATTTTTACCAGCCTGGGGATGTGGGACGCGGTGATAGCCAAGGCCAGCCTAGGTACGAATGTAACCGAGGTGTTGAACTGGGTAGGTGAGGCCAGCGCCGAGGTGGGGGTGGTCTATGCCACAGACGCCGTTTCTACCGATAAGGTGGAAATTTTGGCGGAGGCCCCCGAGGGAACGCTGGCCCTGCCGGTGATTTACCCGGTGGCCCCGGTGGCGGCATCGGCCAACCCGGAGGAAGCCCGGCTTTTTATTGATTTTCTTGCATCCGCCCAGGGCCTGGCGGCTTTTAGGGCCTATGGTTTTGCTGCGGCCCGGTGAACGGGATGAACCGCCGGGGTGATTGATGGACACGCCGGTCCTTATCTCCCTGCGGACCGCAGCGGCGGCTATTCTGGTAACTTTTTTTACCGGGCTTTTCGCCGCGGCCCTGGCTGTACGAATCCGCCGCCGTTTGTGGAAGATGATTCTGGACGGTATCCTTACACTGCCCCTGGTGCTGCCCCCCACGGTGGCGGGTTTTTTCCTGCTCTACATCTTTGGGGTCAGGGGGCCGGTGGGGAAATTTTTTCTGGACTTCTTTGGTTTTAGAATAGCCTTTTCCTGGTTTGCCACGGTGCTGGCTTCTACGGCGATTTCGTTTCCCCTGATGTACCGTTCCGCCCGGGGCGCTTTAGAGCAGGTTGATCCGAACCTTGTTTACGCTGCCCGGACTCTGGGCATGTCCGAATGGGTTATCTTTTTTAAGGTAAGCCTGCCCACGGCCATGCCGGGGATCGCTTCCGGGGCGATCCTGGCCTTTGCCCGGGGGTTGGGGGAATTCGGCGCTACCGCCATGATCGCCGGGAACATAGCGGGGAAAACCCGTACCCTGCCCCTGGCGATCTACTCCGCGGTGGCGGCGGGGGACATGGACCAGGCATACGATTATGTGCTGGTTATTTTGCTGATCTCCTTTATCGTGGTGGCCCTGATGAACTACGCTACTACCCTGGAAAAGAGTTCCCGGTGAGCATCCGGGTTTCCTTCCGCAAAAGGCTTTCCCGCAGTTTTACTTTGGAAATGGAATTTGAGAATTCCGGGGACGGCGGCTGTTTGGGAATTCTGGGGGCATCGGGCTGCGGCAAGAGCATGACCCTTAAATGTATCGCCGGAATTGAGACCCCCGACGAGGGGCACATTTCCATAAACGGCCGGGTTCTGTTTGATTCGGCAAAGAAAATAAACCTGCGGCCCCAGGTGCGGCGGGTGGGTTATCTGTTTCAAAACTACGCGCTGTTTCCCCGGATGACGGTACTGGAAAATATTACCGCCGGTCTTTCCGGCCGGGAGAGGGCCGCTGACAAGCGGCGGAAGGCGCAGGGCTGGATAGAACAGTTTGGTCTGACGGGTCTGGAAGACCGGCGTCCCGCCCGGCTTTCCGGGGGGCAGCAGCAGCGCGCCGCCCTGGCGCGGATGCTGATTACCGGGCCGGAAGCCGTTCTGTTGGATGAGCCTTTTTCTGCCCTGGACACGAATTTACGGGAGTTTATGCAGATACGGATGCTGGAACTCCTGGAAAACCGCAGCGATACGATCCTGGTAACTCACAGCCGGGACGAGGTGTTCAGGATCTGCGGCGAATTGTTGACCGTGGACGGCGGCCGGGTGCTGAAAAAGGGCCCCACCGGGGAACTGTTCCGTAATCCCGGCCTGGTGGAGGTGGCCCGGCTTACGGGCTGCAAGAATATTTCTCCCATCAGGCGGGTTGGGGAACGGGAGATTGAGGCCCTGGACTGGGGCCTTAATCTGCGGACTGCGGCAGCGGTGGAGGACGGCGTTACCCACGTGGGCATCCGGGCCCACGATTTTGTGCCGGTTTTTACCGGCGCAGCGGGGAATGCCGCCGCCGGCGCCGTTAATTTGGTACGAATCCGGCCTCTGAGCCATTCTTCTGAACCCTTTGAAGAAGTTGTGATCTTTAGCAACGCCGGTGTTCCCGGCGGCCGGGGCAGTTTGTGGTGGAAGTACAGCACATATCTGCATTACCACGATGTGGAACAGCTCTGTATTCCGCCGGAATCCCTGTTGTTGTTGCGGCAATCGCCGTAAAGCAGCAATTTAACGGTTACAAAATTTTTCGATGGAAAAGACGCCTATAAAAATCACTGGCTTTCCTGCCGGCCGGTGTTAGAAAAACCGGGTACTCCGCTCCTCTGCGATACCGGTGGATTCCCCGTGGCCGGGCAGGACTGCAATGTCTCCGTCCAGGGCCAGGAGCCGTTTTAGGCTCTGCATAATGTCGTGCCGGTTCCCTCCGGGAAGGTCCACCCGGCCGCAGCACCCCTTGAAAAGAGTGTCCCCGCTGAACATGATCTTCTGTTCTTCCAACAGGAACACCGCGGAACCCGGCGTGTGTCCGGGGGCGCTTAAGACCTTGAAGGGCCCAATTCGGTCCCCGTCCTCAAATTCCCTGTCTGCGCCGGGCATAGGTTTCCACAATGCGTCGATATATGAAGAATCCCCGCCCGCGGCGGAAAAGCTGCGGCGGTGAAGGTCCAAGGATTCCGGCCCCAGACAGGCTGCATCCCGGCGGTGGATGCCGATGGATGCCCCCGGATACGCCGCGTGAATATCCGGCAGGGCAAAGATGTGATCAAAATGGCCGTGGGTCAAAAGGATATGTTCGGGCTCCAGGGACATTGCGGTAAGTTGTGTTATAATTTTTTCCGGTTCCGCCCCCGGATCGATTAGGGCGCAGGACCGCGGTGCGGCGGGGCTGCCGCTGTAGGCGATGATCCAGCAGTTGGTGTCTATGGCCCCCAGAACAAGCTGCTCAATCTGGTATACTTTCACGGAGGAATATTACCCTGCGTATCTACGATTTTCTAGTGATAGCCCTTTTGGTGCTGTTTTGGTACGGCCTGGTTCCCATTGCAGGGGCCCTGGTAAGCCGCCATACCTGGCGGCGTTTCCGCACGCACTTCGACAGGCTGCGCCTGGCTCCCCTTTTGGATTATGCACGGTATGTAAACTGCGGCAGAACCCCAACGGTCTCTGCCCCCAGGTTATTTCGCTTTACCGGCAGCTTCGAATCGATCACCGGCGGCCATACCCTTTGGGTCCGAAGCCCCGATCTTACCATCCCCGTGGCGCTTGCCCGGGCACAGGTCTACATGCTTCCAATGGGGGAAAAGGACGGCGGCCAGGATAACCTGGCGGAAGAAGCCCCCCAGCGGTTAAAGTGGGACCAGGTTGCCACCCTGACCGGGGAAGTCCGGGTCTTTATCGGCGGCGCGTTGAGCCTTCGGGACGGCCGCTGGACCTTTGCCGTTACCCCCGAAACGCCCCTCCAGGTTATTTTTTATACCGGTTCCAACCGTTCTATGGCTATCCGGGCTATTCGGGCCGGCCGCCACAGGAACGAATACTGGAACAGCGTTACTCCCTATGCTCTGGTTCTGGGGGCCCTCTGCCTAATCGCTATAGCTGCGGCCTTCCTGCCCCGTCCCGCCTTCCGGCTTACCGCTATCACCGCGTTTTTTGCGGCCTTTGTTCCCATTTACACCCTGGTGCCGCCGGGCCTTCTTTTGACCATTGCTTATCGCAGGCTATGGCAGGTAGCCCGGGTATACCGTTCCTTCCGGGACCTTGCCCGGCTGCCCCTGGTTTACGGTTCCGGCCGCCTTCCCAACGGGGAGCCCTACGGCGCCCGCTGTTACCGGGATCTGCCGGAAGGCGTTCCCCTGCTGGCCCCGGGGATGAAGAAATCCCGGAAAGAGCTGTGGCATGTGTTTGGGGTTTTGGACCCGGATGCTGCCACCCCGGAAGCCGCCGGGGTTCCCCGGGAACCCGGCGACAGTTTTGCTACCTTTGGGGCAATTCCGGGGAACCCGGAAAAACTGGCCCGTAAGTACATCCTCCGGGCCTATGTGCTGGAAATTCTTTCCTGGCTTTTACTTGTAGGCGGTATCGGCTTAAATACTTTCTTTATCGGGAGAATCGTCGCCCTGTTCTATGCCCAAATCTAGGGGTTCCTCCGGCGCCGGGGACTCAGTCTTTTCGGGCGGGTTGTTTCCTGCCTCCGCATCGTCCCCCCCGTCCCGTTTGTTGTGGGCGTAATTTACCGTCAGGGTCCGGCCGCGGAACATGGCGCCGTTCAGCGCCTCGATAATCTTATTCACTACGGTATTCCGGACCTGTACAAAAGAATAACTGTCCAAAATGCGTATAGACCCAATATCTTCCCGTTCAACCTGTGCGGTATTGATAATAAGGCTCAAAATTTCCCTGGGGAATAAACGGCGGTTGCGTCCAATGCTGATAAAAAGCCATTTTGATTCTTCTTCCGCCAGGATAAGCCGGGGATTGATCCCTTCCGCCGGGCCGCCCGGATTCCGGTCCTTCCATCCCCTGGAGTTTTCTTCCGGAATCGTATAGTTTCCCCGTCCCGGGTTTCTGGCCTTGTTTTTGGGAATCTCTCCCTCCCGGAAATTTTGCCGGTCCTGTCCCTGGTCGTAGAGCATCAAAAGGTACGCCGCAGCCCAGGACCGGCGGAAAAAAGGGATTTCCTTTTTAAAAAGAAGACGGTATTCATTAAGAAGCTGGGGGTTGGCTTCCCTGATTATTGTTTCCTGAATAAAAGCAACTTTCTGTTTTACTCTTTCTGCGTCAACTGTAAAAGTCATCCTTTTATCCCGATGTTGAACTTTAGCCTATTATAACATATTTCATGGCAAGATTCAATCGGTTTCAGAACCCCGGTCCAAAAGTTTCAGGCAGTAACGGACCATATAGGGGTTAAACGCATTCCTGAACAGTACCGGGGAAAAACCCTCGCTTCCTGAAGGAAGATCAATAAGAATTTGCAGTGGTGCTTTCCCTCCGGGTCCGTGCTGCCGGGCTTCATCGATAAACCGGCTTAACAGAGCCTCCCCAATTCCCAGTCCCCGGTATTGGGGCAGTACCTCAAGGGTACGGATGTACAGGCTTTCGTTCTGCATAACGGCGGCAATATAACCGGCAAAATCCCCGGTTCCCGTTTCCGCCGTCAACCCCCGATCGCCGGGAAAACACCAGGATTCATCGCCGGAAGATTCCGCCGCCAGAAAGGCCGGCATTTCCGCCGTTCCCAAATAGTGCGTTGCCGCGTAGGTTCGCAGTTCATCGACACAAAGCCGGTGCAAGGCCGCCGCCGCTTCCCTGCCGGCCTCCCCGGAAGGGTAAAAGCGAAAATCCTCCAGTACCAGGTCCCCCGTCTCCTCCGGCTCGCCGCCAATCCGCTCAAGCCCCCATTCTTCCCGCAGACCGTTGTACCAGCGCAGAATATCCCGTCTCATCCCCCGTTCCTTGTAATTATACCACAGTTTTTCTGTTTCGGGATAACAGGAGAGAATATCCTTAAAAGCCCGGAACACTCCCCTCCCCCGGTTCAGGGCCTCCGTCAGTTCGTTTCGCAGCGCCGGGTTCCGCAGCCCCGCGGTAAAATGCTCCATCAACCTGAAGCCGTCCGTGGAATCCCAGCCCGGCAGCGAAATATAGCGGTCCTCGTTTTCTTCGGCTGAATCGAAGCCGTCATCTTCTTCACCGACAATCACCCCTTCCTGGGTGTCCAACAGAAAACTGCCTACCTGGTTTTCCATCGAAAAAAGCAGATCCCCGATAAGCGCTTCACTCAATTCAAATTGCATAGTTTCTCCCGGCTTGTTACATATCTCCCGGTCATTATAGATTAGATTCCGTCCCCAGGATATATTAGGCGTATGGAATCATTAAAGCGGACCCTTGACTGCGGCGCCCTGCGGAAAGGCGATTCGGGCAAAACGGTTGTTTTGAACGGCTGGGTAAACCGGAAACGGGATCACGGCGGCATATCCTTTATTAATGTACGGGACCGTTACGGTACTACCCAGGCCGTAGTGGGCCAGGATGCTCCGGCGGAATTAAAGGCCGCCGCCGCGGAACTGCGGAACGAATTCTGCATCGCCCTGGAAGGGCTGGTCCGGCCCCGGCCGGCGGATATGGTGAACCCCGGTATGCTCACCGGGGAAATTGAAGTCCTGGTGAAGCGCCTGGTCATCCTGAACCGCTCGGAGGTTCTTCCGTTCCAGATTGGGGAAGAAAGCAATGCCGGGGAAGATTTACGGCTCAAGTACCGCTACCTGGACCTGCGCTCCGCAGGGATGCAGAACCGGATCCGCCTGCGGAGCGAGGTAAGCTTCGCAGTCCGCGAATGGATGACCGGCCGGGGCTTCTACGAAATCGAGACCCCCACCTTTATCAAATCCACCCCCGAAGGGGCCCGGGATTACCTGGTCCCCTCCCGGCTGTATCCGGGCAGGTTCTACGCCCTGCCCCAGAGCCCCCAACTGTACAAGCAGATCCTCATGGTCGCGGGCTTCGACAAGTATTTCCAAATCGCCCGCTGTTACCGGGACGAGGACGCCCGGGGGGACCGGCAGCCGGAGTTCACCCAGATAGACATTGAAATGTCCTTTGCGGACCGGGAAGACGTGCTGGCCATGACCGAAGGACTCATGGGCCATGTGTTCAGGAAAACCCTGGCCCACGCACTCCCCGCACAATTCCGCCGCCTTACCTGGGAGGAAGCGCAGGAACGCTACGGCAGCGACAAGCCGGACCTGCGCTTCGGCCTGCCCCTGCAGGACTTTGGCCCCTTCGCCCGGGCCGGGGGTTTCCAGGCTTTCAAGGATGCCCTGGAACAGGGGGAAGCCGCCCGCCGGGAGGCAGCGGCAAAGGGGATCGGCGGCGGCGGAGGCGCGGTCAAGGCCCTGGTGGTCCCCGCCGCCCTCATGCCCGCCCCCTATTCCCGCAAACAGATCGAGGAACTGGAGGCCCACGCCAAAATATACAAAGCCAGGGGCCTGGCCTGGATGAAGGTTGCCGGCGGCGCGGGCAACAGCACAGGCGGCACAGGCGGCGGCCCCGTATTGGAAGGGGGAGTCTCAAAGTTTTTCGCGGATCAGGCCGCTGCCATCGTCTCCGCCCTGGGCGCGGGCCCCGGGGACCTCATCCTCCTGGCCGCGGATTCCCGGCGCAGTATCGCTAACACCGCCCTGGGCGCGGTCCGCTCCAAACTGGGCCGGGACCTCCAACTCACCGGCCCCGGTCCGGACGGCAAACCCCGCTTCGAATTCGTGTGGATCGTGGACTTCCCCATGTTCGAGTTCAACGAAGCAGAAAACCGCTGGGAGGCCGCCCACCACATGTTCACCTGGCCCCAGGAACAGTACCACAGCACCCTGGAAAGCGATCCCGGTTCGGTCAAAGGGGACCTCTACGACCTGGTCCTCAACG